>CALPQG020000015.1 GCA_943325655.2 Bifidobacterium breve
AGCAATAAATCGTTTATAAGCCTGAATTGGCTACTTTGAAAAAATTTTTCCCGTTTTATGTCTTTTTAATCGTTTATATTTTCATCACATTAATTTCAAATACAATAAATGAAGTATAGGGCTTTTTTTATTCAACACAAATTATAACTCCCAAAAACTCCCAATTTGTATCCTTATTGTATTTGTTGCTTTTTCACTTGTCCACATTTTTAATGTAATTTGATCTGCTACCTTGATTTTGTTTTCATAACAAAACCCTAAATACCTGCTATCAAGAACAGTTGCTTCGAATCCATTTTCCATTTCATAAATATTTTCATACCTGATCAATATATCAGCAGTTGAATCAATGTTGATATTTAATAAATGAGCCAATGAGGCAGGCACTATGTTGGCATTCCCAAAAAATGCAGCGACAAATTTGTTCTTTGGCTGTTGATAACTTTTTTCCGGGCTTGCATTTGAAATAATTTTCCCATTTTTCATTACCAGTACACGATGCCCATAACTAACGGCATCTTTGGTATCGTGGGTAACGAATAAAGTACTGATACCTGTTTTGTCAATAATTTCAAAAATATCATCCATAATATCACCCTTCAGGATATTGTCAAGGGCCGTAAATGGTTCATCCATTAACAATAACAGTGGTTCATCGGCAAGTGTTTTGGCAATGGCAAGTCTTTGTTTTTCACCGCCCGAAAGTTCATAGGGTTTTTTATCTTTTAATTTCTCGAGTTTACAGAGTTTGAGCATCTCATTGATTCTGCGGTTTTTTTGTTTGTCAACCAAATGTCTAAGGTGAAACTCAATATTATCGAACACAGAAACTTTGGGAAACAGGTTAAAATCCTGGTGAATCATTTTTATTTTTGGATGACCGGCAACCAATTGTTCCGAAGGTCCATTCACATGTACATTGTTCAAATTAACTTCACCATTATCCACATTGAGTAATCCGGAAGCAATTTTCAATAGCGTACTTTTTCCACTACCACTCGGCCCAACGAGCGCCACAATTTCATTGTTACCCACATTTAGGCTTAAATTGGAAAGTGTTGGCTTACTTAATTGTGGATAAGTAAAGGAAACATGTTTGATTTGAAGCATAATTAATTGTCAGCTGTGAATTACTAAATATTCATTGATGTGTATTAAGAATCACCAATTGCGAAGTAAATGATATGGAAACAAAGGTATAAACTTTAATCAATCCTTTGTACTACATTTAAAATCATAGAAAAGAATATGGAAAAAAGTTTAATCTTTGTAACTCCTAACTATAATTTAACTCAATGAACAATGACCCTTTTGGTGTTGCCATTGCCGCTTATTACCACGGCAATAAAAAAGCCTGTATCGTTGTCAATTCAACCATTACCCAAAATGAAAAAATAAAAGTAAGTGCACTTTATAGAACTTACCGAGGGATGCCTGAAATGGAAAGAGTTGCTTTAGACGATTGTTCAGGCAAAATTTTAGACATAGGTGCAGGTTCGGGAGCACATTCCATCATATTACAAAAAAGAAAACTTGACGTTACCGCCATTGACTTGTCACCACAAGCTTGTGAAATTATGCTTCAACGTGGCATAAAGAAAGTTGTCAATGGCGATATTTTTAATTTCCAGGACAATGGTTTTGATACCATGTTGTTGTTAATGAATGGAATAGGAATAGCGGGAACGCTTGATGGCCTTGACAAATTATTAGTACATTTAAAAACTTTGTTGAATAAAGGAGGCAAAATATTTCTTGAATCTACAGACATCATGTATATGTTTGTCAATGAAGATGGCTCCATGCTGGTAGATTTAAATGGCGCTTATTATGGAGAGTTGGAATACGTGATCAGTTATGAAAATCATGTGGCAACTTTTCCATGGCTGTATATTGATTATAGCACCTTAGAAAGCCATGCTTTGGCATTAGGTTTTCAATGTAAACAGTTGCTTAATGACCATGATGCAAGTTATTTGGCTTGTTTGGAATTGGTTCCATCAGACAATATCAATGCAAAAAACTGAACCTATTGGCATGATTTTCAAATGCTGGCAAAACAACATTAAATGAATTTCATCATCCCAAAAATTTCATTCCGCGTTTTTGTGTGTTGCACCAAAAGTTTGGCAATGTTCTATCAAAACAGCAACTATAAATCCTGACCAAGCCCAAAGCTTTGGTGTTTAAGTGGGGAGGATTTGGTGCGCATCACCTGGATCAATACCGTTACTGCTTCTCAATACAACCGGACGATTGATTGTTGTACCAAATTAATTAAGAATATTGATGTTCCTAAAATTTTTTCTATGTAGCATAAATTGATATTTTAGGATATCAAATTGACACACTTGTTGGTTTATTGTCTACAATTTTTTTCTTTCGTTAATTTTAATTGTTTTTGGAATAATATTTCAACCATATTTTCTTTAGCCAATTATAACCCATCGTATCGCACAAATGATTTAAAATAGTATAAATTGCAGAAAAATACACCAATGAAAAAGCTCATTAATTTTTACAATCAATACAAAGAATACATGAGGGTAGATGTAATCATGTACTTGGTAATGATTATAGGTATGTTTTTATTGATTACATTTTTATAATAGCTTTTTAAATATGATTTCAAAAACCGCACACCAATGGAAGATTAAAACCCTTCCTACTCCTGAAAAAATAGAAGAAATTTGTACTGCCATCAATGTTAATAATACCTTAGGGACAATGTTATTGCAAAGAGGTGTGGATACTTTTGATAAAGCCAAAGCATTTTTTAGACCTCAGCTTACTGATTTTCATGATCCTTTTTTAATGAAAGACATGGACAAAGCTGTAGCCAGGTTACAAACGGCCATTGCTAAGCGAGAAAAGGTGTTGATTTTTGGAGATTATGATGTAGACGGCACTACTGCTGTAGCGTTATTTTATGGATTTCTAAAACAACATTATCCACATGTAGCTTATTATATTCCCGACCGTTACAAAGAAGGTTATGGCGTTTCATACTTAGGTATAGACCATGCATTTGCAAATGGATTTACCTTAATGATTACCCTCGATTGTGGAATAAAATCCTTAGCACATGTGGCTTATGCCAAAAGTAAAGGCATTGATTTTATTATTTGTGACCATCATCGCCCGGGAGAAATTTTGCCCGATGCTGTCGCAGTATTAGATCAAAAAAGACCCGATTGTAGTTATCCTTATAAAGAACTTTCAGGCTGCGGTGTTGGCTTTAAGTTTTTGCAAGCCTATTGTCTCACTGAAAATATTCCTCAGGACAATTTGATGACTTATCTCGACCTGTTGGCCATCAGTATAGCCGCTGATATTGTGCCCATTACAGGAGAAAACAGGGTATTGACCTTTTATGGATTGAAGGTTATCAATGACAATCCTCGTCCTGGAATTAAAGCATTGATTGAAATTGCAGGCTTAAAAAATACCATTGAAATTGGGAATGTGGTTTTTGGATTTGCACCAAGAATCAATGCTGCCGGAAGGCTGGCTCATGCGAGCGCTGCGGTTGAATTGATGCTGGCCGAAAACGATGATGCGGCAATGGCGCTTGCCAAAAGTATCAACGAACACAATACCGACCGCAAAGAACTTGACGCGGACATTACTGCCGAGGCCATTGCCATGATTCAGGAAGATGAATTTTTGTTGCAGGGAAGAGGAACCGTTTTGTACAAAGAAGACTGGCACAAAGGTGTGGTGGGAATTGTGGCTTCGCGTTGTATTGAACATTATTATCGTCCTACCATTGTATTGACAAAATCTGGAGATTTTGCCACCGGTTCTGCGCGTTCGGTACGTGGATTTGACGTGTACGAAGCCATTGCTGCCTGTGAAGAATTGTTAGAACAATATGGCGGTCACATGTATGCCGCAGGGATGAGTTTGAAATTGGAAAATGTAGCTGCATTCCGACAAAAATTCAACGAAATAGTTACTGCAACTATCCAAGAAGACCAATTGTATCCTGTCATAGAAGCGGATGTTGCCCTTATTTTGAGTCAAATAAATCCTAAGTTTTATGCGCTCATCAAACAATTGGCCCCTTTTGGACCTGGAAATATGCAACCAGTATTTATCTCTCAAAACTTGGTGGCCGAACCGACTTCGATCAGAATTTTAAAAGAAGAGCACCTTAAAATGACGGTGAGGCATGAAGGTTCAAAAGAAAAATTTGATGCCATTGCTTTTCGAATGGCACATTTTCATCCGTTGGTTAAGGATGGTCAAAAATTTAATTTGTGTTATACCATTGACGAAAATACTTTTAGGGACAATACCACATTACAATTGATGGTAAAGGATATTCAAGTAGCCAATCCAATAGTGTAAATGTAAAATAATCACCCATTGCTCAAATGAAACAAGTTGTTTTGAAGCCTTACATGTTTTATATTTGAGATGTTTCGTTGTTGTTAAAGAATCTGGATAAACAGAATTTATGAAAGTATTAATTATTCAAACGGCTTTTACTGGTGATGTTATTTTGGCGACGCCTTTGATTGAAAAAATACACCAGTTTTATCCGGAGGCAAGCATAGATTTTTTATTGAAAAAAGGCAACGAAGGTTTATTTGAGCAACATCCACTCCTGAATAAAGTATTGATATTCAATAAAAAAGAAGGTAAAATCAGGCAGCTGTTTGGTTTAATCAAACAAATCAGGGCTGAAAAATACGACTACGTCATTAACCTGCACCGTTTTTTTTCTTCTGGATTGTTGGTGGCATTTTCAGGAGCTACCCATAAAATAGGTTTTGATAAAAATCCTTTTTCATCGAGCTATACCCATAAAATCACGCATATCATTAACGAGACAGGGAATTTTGTTCATGAAATCGATAGAAATTTAGCCTTGATTCACCATATTACGGATACGAAAACAGTTAAGCCAAAACTATATCCTTCAGCACAAGACTTTGAAAAAGTAAAAATGGCTGAAGAATATGTTACTGTTGCGCCAGCTTCCGTATGGTTTACCAAACAATTTCCTGTGCACCAATGGATAAAACTTATCAACCATTTGCCAGCAAATTTGGCGGTTAAACTTTTGGGAGGACCCACAGATGTAGTTTTGTGTGAAGAGATTAAAAGTAAAACGACACACGGCAATGTAACGGTAATGGCTGGACACTTAAATTTTTTAGAATCTGCAGCATTGATGCAACAAGCCAACATGAATTTTGCAAATGATTCTGCTCCCTTGCATATCGCTTCAGCAACCAATGCGCCGATTGCAGCTATTTTTTGTTCTACAGTTCCGGCCTTTGGGTTTACACCTGTTTCAGACGAATCCTACCTTATTGAAACCACAGAAAATTTAAGCTGCAGGCCTTGTGGTTTGCATGGTAAAAAATCCTGTCCTTTAGGACATTTCAATTGTGCAGACATTGAAGTAACAGAAATTTTGAAAACAGTTGGCCTGGGGTAAATTGGTTAACGAGTTTACGGTTAACGAGTTTACGGTTAACGAGTTTATGGTTTTCGAGTTTATGGTTAACGAGTTTATGGTTTTCGAGTTTACGGTTGACGAGTTTACTGTTTTCAAGTTTACTGTTAATTGGTTTTCAGTTTTTTTACTCAAAACTCAACCTTAAACACTCAACATTACTTTTTCAAATAGGCTTGTCTCACTGGTTCAGGGAATTTTTCAATCGCATAACGCAGCATGGTTCTTGGCATGGATTGATAATGTTGGTTTAAAAAAGCTTCCAATGTTTCAACATCTCTTTTTCCAACTTCTCTTAACATCCATCCAATGGCTTTGTGCATTAAATCATGCGGATGATGTAACAGTATTTTCGCAAGTTTAAGGGTATCTTCAAATTGGTTTTTTCTGATAAAATAGAATGTAGCAATTACTGCAATACGTTGTTCCCAAAGATTTTTGGATTGAGCCAATTCATAAAGTTTAGACCTTTCTTTATCAAACAGATAGGCGCCAACGATTTGTGCTGCAGAACCATCTACCAAATCCCAGTTATTTACTCCTTTGGTGTTTTTAAGGTAAAAATCATAAATTTCTTTTTGTTTTGCTTGGTCTTTTGCTTTGGTAAATTGGTTGACCAAAATAAAAATAGCTGCCATTCTCACTTCGTGAACAGGATCTAGAATTAAATGTTGAATGTCATCTAAGGTGCTGTTTTTGAAATATTTACTGATTGCCGACCTTAATTTAGGAACAGATATTCCCCAAAAAATATCCCCTTCTCCATAGTGTCCTTTACCTGTTTTAAAAAACCTTGGGAAAAATGCTGCTTTAGTAGCATCAATGTTATTTCTCAAATCCTGTATAATTTGTGTTACCATTAGCAAACATTTTTTAGTTTTGTAACTTGGGAATGCATAAAAGTAGTAAATCTTTCAGCACCTCAAAAATTTATAATTTTTAGCGAAGCTACATATTTTGCTTAAACTTTATTCAAGTGAATAGCAAGCTATTTCATTAAAGTAAAAAGGACAATGATGCAACAAATTCAAAATGGTACTATTCAGGTCAAAGCAAAAATGGCAGGCGCTGAATTGACTTCTATTGTTAAAGATGGCGTAGAATATTTATGGCAGGCATCCGAAAATGTTTGGGGAAAACATTCACCCATATTATTTCCTATTGTAGGTGCTTTGATGCATAATACTTACCGTATTGGAGAAAAAGCATTCCAACTTCCCAAACATGGCTTTGCAAGAGATATGGAATTTGAATTGGTGGCCCAATCTGTTGATTCACTGCATTATCAATTGAAATATACAGCAGCATTGTTGTTACAATATCCCTTTAAGTTTGAATTAAATGTGGTTTATACCATTGAAAATGATGGACTTAAAGTTACTTATTGGGTCAATAATGTTGACGATAAAGCCATGTTATTTTCGGTAGGAGGTCACCCGGCATTTAATTGCCCTTTATTTTCGGATGAAAAATTTGAAGATTATGAATTAAAATTTGAATTGGAGGAAGACTTATTCATCAGTCTGGTAAATTTAGCAGATGGTACCATCAAGGACGAACAGGTTTTATTACCAAGAGTAAAAAACAGCGTTGCCTTGGATACTCACTTGTTTGACAATGATGCTTTAATTTTCAAAAATTTAAAATCTACCTGGGTAAGTGTGGTACATAAAGGAACAGGAAAGGGGGTAAAAATGAGTATTGATGAGTTTCCATCCTTAGGTGTTTGGACTAAAACAGGAACAAAAAAATTTGTCTGTTTAGAACCATGGCAAGGACTGGCCGATACTTCAAATTTTACTGGGCAATTTGCTGAAAAAGAAGGCATAGTGGTATTGAACCCAAAAGCGTCCTGGAAAAAAAGTTATATTATTCAGTTAATTTAGATTAAAATCTTAATTTTCGCCATAACCCTATCAGGATAATCTCGTAGAAAGGCAAACATTCTTCAGGAAATGTCTAATTCAATCTCACACAATATTAAAAAATAAATACCATGGGAATTACTGCAAATCAAGTTAAACTACTCCAAAAAGAAGATTTAGTAGGTTTTAAATACGCTAAACAGGATGTTTTAATTGATATTACAAAACGCAGGTTACGCAGTATTTACATGAAAAAAGCCGAGATGCTTGGCAACGTTTACAAAGGAAAAGTGAAGTTAACTTTTCTTTCAGAAGAAAATCAATATTTTGCAGTTGAAACAACAATATGGGCTGTTAATGAAGAGTATATAACCATAAAAGGTGGGGTAAATATTCCAACGAAATCAGTTTGTGAAATAGATTTTTAAGGCAGTAAATGATTGTATAGGCACTGTTAAATGTAAGAACAATTAACAGTGCTTTTTTAAAAATGTGATTACTTCTATTGAAAAGTATATTTTTTGACAGATAATGTTTTGTAAGGTATAAACTTTTGGTTACTTTAGTGGCATAGCAAAAATTGAAAACTACATTTTTGCTGTTTCTATCACATCAATCAAAACATGAAAAAAGTAGATTTCAAAAGAGACTTATTACCTCACCTCGTTGTTGTTGCCGCCTTTCTTTTGTTAGTAATCCTATATTTTAGTCCTATATTTTTTGACAAAAAGTCGCTAGATCAACATGATATTACACAATGGAAAGGTAGTGCACAGGAAATTATAGCATTCAGAAAACAATACCATGAAGAACCACTTTGGACAAATTCCATGTTTGGAGGTATGCCGTCTGCTTTTGTGGCAACGTCTCACTTTGGAGATATTTTTATATATGTGCATCAAATATTAACGCTAGGATTACCACATCCAGTAAGTTTGATTTTTATCATGTTGATGTCTTTTTATTTGTTGTTGTTGGCTTTTGACATCAAACCTTTAATGGCCTCCATTGGTGCATTGGGATTTGCTTTGGCATCATTTACGTTAATAAGTTTGGGCGCAGGACACAATGCGAAAATCATGGCCATGGCTTACATGCCATTGGCGCTGGCTGCTGCAGTTTGGGCTTTTAGGAAACATGCACTTGCCGGAAGTGCATTATTTGGATTAGCCTTTGCTTTACAAATTAGGTGCAGTCACCTTCAAATCACGTATTATTTGGCTATGGTGTTGGTATTCTTAGGTATTTCTGAATTGATATTTGCCATAAAAAATAAAACCATTGGTTCTTTTTTGAAATCTGCCTCTTTGTTACTGGTTTTTGGATTGATAGGGATTGCCTGTAATTTTGGTTCATTGCTATACAATTATGAATATAGCAAAGCCTCAATCAGGGGTGAATATTTATTAAAGCCACTTGATAGTAAAGAAGAAAAAAGAGAAGAAGGTTTGGATAAAGATTATGCTTTTGATTATAGCTATGAAAAATCTGAAACCTTTACCTTGCTTGTTCCTAATTTTTACGGTGGAGGAAGTGGTGCTGCTTTGGATAAAAACTCTGCCACTTACAAGGCCATGGTGGAGAAAGGTGTTCCAATGGAGAGTGTCAACCAATTTACTGCCAATGTTCCCGTTTACTTTGGTGGATTAAACTTTACCGCTGGACCTGTATATGCTGGAGCTATCATTTGTTTCTTGTTCGTGTTAGGGTTACTCATTGTGGATAACAGGTGGAAATGGTGGTTGTTAAGTGGTACCTTATTGTCTTTTATGCTTTCATGGGGAAGTTATTTCCCCTCGTTTAACTATTTCATGTTTGACCATTTTCCTTTGTACAATAAATTCAGGGCCGTTACGATGGCGATGGTTATTGCTCAGGTTACGATGCCTTTACTTGCCATATTGGCGCTTGACAAAGTGTTGAAATCATCGATGGCGGAAATAGAAAAGCCATTAAAAATAGCGGTTGGAGTAGTGGTGGGTACTTTAGTACTGATCATGTTATTTGCCGGTTCGGGAAGTCTTGAAGGCGCTGCAGACGCACAACTTCGTGAAGCTGCTGGTGGAGAATGGCTATTGGATGCTGTAAAAGAAGACCGCGTAAGTATGGTTCGTGCGGATGCATTCAGGTCCTTGATGTTTATTTTGGGTGCAATTGTTTGTATCTACTTAGTATTGATCAATAAGTTGAAGGCTAATTTGGCCATTGGCATCATTGCGTTACTTACTTTGATAGACCTTTGGAGTGTGGATAAAAGGTATGTGAATAAAAATAATTTTGCGAAGCATGTTTACGAAAATTATTTTACACCTACTGAAGCTGACTTAGCCATTTTGGAAGACAAGTCTTTGGATTATAGGGTTTTTAATTTAAACAATCCTTTTAACGATGCGCGTACTTCCTATTTTCACAAATCTATTGGTGGCTATTGTGCCGCGAAAATGAGGAGTTACCAAGATGTGATTGAAAGAAACATTACGCCCGAAATGCAAAATATTATCACGGCAATTAATAACAAAACCTTTACGCCTCAACTGCTTGCTTTTCAAAATGTGTTAAACATGTTGAACACCAAGTATATTATACTGGGAGAATCAAAAGATGCCGTATTACAAAATCCTTATGCTTTAGGAAATGCCTGGTATGTCAATGAATTGATAGCAGTACAAGGTGCTGATGCAGAAATTGGAACCTTGAATAAAATTAATCCACGAACAACTGCAGTGATAGATGCCAAAAAATTTGCTGTTTCTCCAAGTAAATTTGATACAACAGGTGCAAAAGTAATTTTAGAAGAATACAAACCAAATTACCTAAAATACAATGCTACAAGTGTTGTTAGTGGTTTTATTGTTTTTTCTGAAATTTATTACAAACATGGTTGGCAAGCCTATATGGATGGGGAAAAAATAGACAATGTTAGGGTAAATTATATATTGAGAGGAATTCTAATTCCAGCTGGGAAGCATAAAATTGAATTCAAATTTCACCCTGATTCCTATTTCATAGGTAACAATATCGGATTGTATTCTTCTGTAGCCTTATTATTAATCATTGCTGGTGTCTTTGCAATTCAATTCAAAAAACAAAATTAAGATATTCCTTATATTTTTCGTTTAGACAATTTATAATTACCAAAGGCTGCGGAGATGCTCTTCAGCCTTTTTTTATAACAATAGCATGGAAACTATATTCACTTTAGATGATACTTGTGCTCAATTATTGGAAAAAGAATTTCCTACTAATTTTAGAAATCGATTTTTTATTCCTTTCATAAATGGAAAAGAGTGCATCTATTTTTGTGGAAATTCTCTTGGTTTACAACCCAAATCGGTTCAAAAATTGATCGCTGCAGAATTGAAGCAGTGGGGAAATTTGGGCGTTGAAGGACATTTTAAAGGCGAAAAACCGTGGATGCAGTACCATAAATTTGCCAAAAAAACGACTGCAAAATTACTTGGGGCCAATGAAAGCGAAGTGGTCATGATGAATTCGCTTACTACCAATTTACATTTACTTTTAACCAGTTTTTATCGTCCTACGAAACAGAAATTTAAAATCATTACCGAAGCTGGGGCTTTTTCTTCGGATCAATATGCATTGGAAACCCAAGTGAAACTTCATGGATTGATTCCTGAAGAAACCATTATAGAAATTTTTCCAAGAGAGGGAGAACATACTCTCAGAACAGAAGATATTCTCCAAGCCATCAATGAAAATGCTGATGCGCTTTCACTGGTTTTTTTAGGTGGCGTAAATTATTATACGGGACAAGCTTTTGACATCAATTCGATTGCTGCTTCAGCAAAGCAAGTTGGTGCAATTATTGGTTTTGACCTTGCCCATGCGGTTGGTAATATTGCTTTACAATTACACGATTGGCAGGTAGATTTTGCCGTATGGTGTTCTTATAAATACCTCAATGCTGGTCCTGGTGGTGTGGGTGGTGCGTTTGTACACCAAAAACATGCGGAGGAAAACCTGCCTCGTATGGGAGGTTGGTGGGGACACCGGGAAGAGGAGCGCTTTCTGATGAAAAAAGGTTTTCAACCTGCTTCTGGTGCAGATGGTTGGCAATTAAGCAATGCTCCTGTATTGCCTTTGGCTGCTTATTTGGCTTCAGCGGAAATATTTGAAGAAGCGGGAATAGAAAACTTAGTGAAAAGAAGTAAAGTCCTGACGGCTTATCTTGAATTTTTGTTGTTGCATAGTGCATGCGCCAGTAATATTACTATCATTACGCCTTCAAATCCCGATCAACGGGGATGTCAATTGTCAGTTATATTTAAAAATGGTGGGAAAGAATTGTTCCAAAAACTGCAAGAAAATCATATCATGGTGGATTGGCGCGAACCTAATGTAATCAGAATTACACCTGTGCCTTTGTACAATTCATTTATTGAAATATATAATTTTGTAAAAACACTCGAAGCAATTTCCTGAGTGGGCATATAAAGCACAACTATTTTCTGTTTTATCACACTTTAAAGATTATTTTGAAAATTTCCTTGTTCTTAATACTGCATACTTTGTGGTAATTTTTTAACTTTGTAGTCATTTGAAAATTAACAGAGGTACATTTTCATTCAATTAATACAAAATACTTGGCAATGAGAGTTTTAAAATTTGGTGGTACATCCGTTGGTTCGCCAGAACGCATGCAGGCAGTGGCAGCTATTATTAATGATAGCCACCGTAAGATTGTGGTTTTATCTGCAGTAACAGGTACAACCAATGTGTTAGTTGAAATTGGTGATAAACTTGCCGAAGGCAACAAGGCTGGAGCAGTAGCTGTCATTGAGAACCTTTACGAACATTATAAGAAATTTATTGCCACTTTATATAAAAGTGAATCAAGTCTTGAAAAAGGGAAAGCGGTAATAGACAAACAATTTGCCGTTATCCGTTCATTGGTTGATGTGCCAACAACTGTCATAGAGCAAAGAATTTTAGTGGCTCAGGGAGAATTGATTTCTACCCAATTGTTTCATCATTTCTTGACTGAAATGGGTAGAAAATCAGTGCTTTTACCTGCGCTTGAAATGGTTAAAATAGATGATGACAATGAGCCAATTTTAAGTTTCATCGAAGAAAAATTAACGGCATTATTGGCACAACACAACGATTGTGACTTGTTTATTACCCAAGGGTATATTTGTCGTAATCCAAAAGGAGAAATTGATAACCTTAAAAGAGGCGGTAGCGATTATACAGGTACATTATTAGGGGCGGCAATCAATGCGGAAGAGATTCAAATCTGGACAGATATTGATGGCATGCACAACAATGATCCAAGAATTGTAAAACGTACTTTTCCTGTGCGTGAAGTTTCTTTCAATGAAGCCGCTGAGTTGGCTTATTTCGGTGCAAAAATTCTTCATCCAACTTGTATCCGTCCAGCGCAGGACAGAAATGTTCCGGTAAAATTGTTGAATACCATGGAGCCTTCAGCTGAAGGAACGGTGATTACCAACAATGTGTCTGACAGGGCGGTAACTGCCATTGCGGCAAAAGACAACATCACAGTAATTAAAATTAAGTCAACCAGAATGCTTTTGGCGCATGGTTTCTTGAGAAAAGTATTTGAAGTATTTGAAAAATATAAAACCCCAATCGATGTAATCACGACTTCGGAAGTGGCCCTTTCGATGACGATTGATGAAACTTCTAACTTAGAGGCCATTTTGGTTGAATTGGAACAATATGGTGTAGTGGAGGTTGAACAAGAACAATCCATTATATGTATCGTTGGTAATTTTTCTCCTGAAAAATCAGGCATCATACTGAACTTGTTAACTTGTTTAAAAGACATTCCTTTCCGCATGATTTCCAGTGGAGGAAGTAAATACAATACCACTATCGTATTAAAAACCATCTATAAAGTAGAAGCATTAAATGCATTGAATGAAGGTTTGTTTGAATGGAAATAGGTTTTTGTGGTGAGTTAGTAATCATTAAACAGAGCGAATGTGTCATGACATTCGCTCTTTTATTTTTAATAGGTTTTTAAATTATTTTTTGTCATACTTATATTCTTTTACAATACTTTATATGTATAGCCTTTGGTAAATCGTTCTAATAAAAATAATTTTAGTGTCTTATGAAAACTACCTATCTAATTTTTATGGTCATTTTTAGTCTTGGCTGTGCAAAAAAAAATTACACCCTCAACTCAAGTCCACAGGAAGATATCCAATGGAAAATAGCGGAACAAAATACTCCTATAGTTGTTGAAAATGCAACTATTCAAACGAAAACCAACAGGCATGTTGCGTTTCAAATCCTAATTAAACAGCCTGCTGTTCATACAACAATCAAAACAATTTTACCGAATGAAATAAAGAAAAATAGTGAACAAGCGCACACCACCTTAGAACCGCAGGAAAAAATCAGAAGAGCAAATCCATTTGAGGTATTGATCATGTTTTCCACCTTGGTCATACTTTTGGGCTTAATCATACTGGCCTTTGTAGCTTTTGGCTTCCTGGCTTTGTTTATACTGGTTGGTTTGTTAGGTGTTGCTTTGTACAGGTCAATATTTCCAAAGAAAAGCAAATTAAAAGCAAATCAGGTAGAAACATGATAATCACACTCTTCATTGTATCGCTGAATTTGGGTTTATTTAATAATAGCGCTGCTAAAAATTAAAAAAATTGCCTACCCATTAATTGTTACTTTCATTCAATCTTTTGTCAATTTCCCTTTGATGATGAAAGTAACCAACGAAAATCAAGACTCCGCCACGGCGGACATTTGTTTAAAAATGTTACGATTTTGTTCCATTACGCTGAAACAAAACAAACTCGCCACTAAATTTGTTTAAACTTTCAACAGTAGCGTGGCTAAAACAGTGTTTTGTTTTTAACTGCTTCATGGAGCAATCCCGAGAATATAGGGATAACGCATTTTTTAAAAGGTCATACACAAGTCAATTCAAAGATTGCGCATGATTTGCATGCACTTTAAAATCTATTCCTATTTATAATATACTAATATTTAAGATATTAATAGTTTATAAACAAGCCCAAAATATCAATACGCTTTCTTCAGTGCGTTAGGGAATGAGCATTTTTTTGAGCTCTTTTAATTTGTTTGACAAGATAAACTAATCATCCAAATTGATGGAAAAAAATTAAAAAGCGAGGTACCCGGCAAGGCAGGGAAGGTACCAAGAAATTTACTTAGGGACATCTATTTTTTTATAGAAAGCTATTGATTACACATTCACCAAAGATTCTCTTCTTCTCATTTTTCCTGCTGGAATTCCAAACATCATTTTGAAACGACGACAAAAATAAGCGGTATCCTTGTATCCAACCATTCTACCGATATCCCTAATACTGTGTTTTGAAGTTCTTAACAAGTTTACTGCTTGTTCCATTCTTTGGTATTCAATATAATCCTGAGGATTAATACTGGTTAACATTTTGAAATATTGACCTACATAATCTTCAGAAACCGCCGCAACATTTGCCAATATATGGTTGGACAAATCACCTGCCAAATTATTTTTGATGTACGTAAAGATGTCAATAAGCCTTGGATCTTTGAAGTAATTGCTGTTGGTGGCCAATTGCTCCACAAAAAGGTTTTTATTAAGAATATACCTGATTACTTCAATGATAAAACGCTCTGTCAATACCTTGATGATACGTGCATGTCCAACTTTTTTAGAAAGTTCTTCCTGCATGATTTCAGTGAGTTTTTCTGCCAACAAATCATTTTTTTGGATGACAAATGCAGGAATGTCTAAAGAAGTAAAGAAGTTAACAGAATCAAAAACCTTGGCTTCAAAGCTTAAAGAAATGAAGCTTTCATTCAAGTTTCCAATTAAAGTAGGATCAGCGTTGTAACCCAGGTATTTGTCTTTGTTACTGACAAATTCTTCGTAATTAATTTTTACTGCAGGAGCTTCGCCGTATTGAATATTAATTGCTTTTCCACCAGGTACAAACAAAATATCTCCTGCTTGTACTTTTTCTTGTTCATTACCAAAATATATTGCTCCTTTATCAAGTAGAATGGCAATATTTTCTACATCATAAAAATTTTCA
>CALPQG020000016.1 GCA_943325655.2 Bifidobacterium breve
ATCAAGTGACGAATGTGGACTAGATACGCTGACTTTAGACAACTCAGCCTTCAATTGTTCAAATGTTGGTCCAAACACGGTGACATTAACTGCCACAGATATGCACGGAAACATGTCCAGCAATACAGCTACAGTTACAGTGGTTGACAGCATTGCGCCAACAATTGTTTGTGGAGGAGATATATTAGCGACTGCAAATTCAGTCGATTGTATGGCTATAGTCACCTGGAATGCCCCCATTGTAAATGACAATTGTTCGTACACAGTAGGGAGTTCACACAATTCAGGAAGTCAATTTCCTGTTGGGACTACCATTGTAACCTATACTGTTACTGATGCTTCTGGGAATTTTGCTCATTGCTCTTTCAATGTTATTGTTTCACCAAGTGCTTTAGAGGCATCCACCGTTTTGAAAACCTATATTGGAGGATACAATATTTCATGTCATGGGAATAAAGATGGCGAGGCTGCGGTGAATGTAACAGGTGGTTGTTTGCCATATACCTATCTTTGGAACACGGTTCCGGTACAAACTACGGCTACCGCCACAAACCTAGGAGCAGGGACTTATACTGTTATTGTAACGGATATCAATGGTCAGTCAATTTCGTTAACAGTTACCTTAGCCGAACCAGCTGTTTTAGTTGCCAATGCTGGTTTAAATACAACTGTTTACTATGGTTACAGTCCTATGGCATGTACAACATTGATGGGCGTTGTAAGTGGAGGTACTACTGCATATACTTATTCTTGGAGTAATGGTGCAACGGCTGCCAACACTACGGTATGTCCAACAAGTACCACTTGTTACCAATTAAAAGTAACTGACGCTAATGGTTGCAAGGCTCATGATAAAGTAGTTGTTTGTGTAGTCAATGTACGTTGTGCTGCCGGAGGTAATGCGATAATTAAAGGTACTGGAAATAAGGTAATGATTTGCCACAAAACAGGAAATAGTGTAAGACAAACACTTTGTATTTCAGCAAGTGATGTTCCATCACATTTGGCCCACGGAGATTTATTAGGTGAATGTGGTACTGATTTGTCCTGTAACAATCCAACTGTTCATAGCCGAATTGTTGAAAATGATTCAGTGATACAGTTTAATAATTTGAATGTTTATCCAAATCCATTTTCAAATACCACCACTTTGGAATTTACTGCAACTGCTTCAGAACAAACGCGTGTAGAAATCATAGATTTGACAGGTGCTGTCGTTGCTGTTATTTATAACGGGAATACAGAAAATGGTCAAAATTATAAGTTTGAAGTAGATTCCTCCAACTGGAACAGCAATATTTATATTGCCAGAATTGTAAGCAACAACAATGTTCAAAATGTTAAGCTTATACTGACCAGGTAATACAAAGTTTAAAAAAAGCAAGTTTACATGCACACCTTCTTCAGTTTAAATAAATGGAAGAGGGTGTGTTTTTAATTGTAGGTTTCTAAGTTTAAAAAAATATTTTTAACCGTTACTAGCGTATTTGTGCTTTTGACCAAATTATATACGTATTGTTTAGCTTAATATCTTCTGTTCTGATTGAATATCTTACTTATAATAATTGTTCAATATGTATTATTGTTTATCTTTACAACCCGTTGTTTTCAAAAGAGATGATACTAGATAAATTAGAGTTAATTAAAGAACGTTTTGAAGAAGTTGGTCGCCTACTTGTACAACAAGATATTGCGAGCGACCAGAAAAGGTATTCGTCTTTAAACAAAGAATATAAAGACCTTGAGAAGATGGTTGTCGTCTACGAAGCATTTAAAGATTTAAATGATAAAGTAGCTCAGGCGCGTAATATTTTAGAAACAGAGAAAGATCCTGATTTTAGAGAATTGGCTAAAGCAGAATTAGAAGAGCTGTTGCCAAAAGTTCCAGTAATGGAAGACGAACTCAAAAGCATGTTGGTTCCCAGAGATCCGAATGATAGTAAAAATATTATTTTGGAAGTAAGGGCAGGTGCCGGAGGAGATGAGGCATCTATTTTTGCAGGTGATATATTTAGAATGTACCAACGTTTTTGTGAAAAAATGGGTTGGAAAATGGACATCATTGACTTCAATTTGGGTACTTCTGGCGGTTATAAAGAGGTGGTATGCAATGTTTCAGGAGAAGATGTGTATGGGATGATGAAGTGGGAATCAGGTGTACACCGTGTACAAAGAGTTCCTGCGACAGAAGCACAAGGTCGCGTGCATACTTCAGCAGCTTCAGTGGCTGTACTTCCCGAAGTAGATGATGTAGAAGTGGTTTTGAATGCGAGTGATATTAGAAAAGATACTTTTTGTTCTTCAGGAGCTGGTGGACAATCTGTAAATACAACATATTCCGCTGTAAGGTTGACGCACATTCCGACAGGTATTGTAGTACAATGTCAGGATGAAAGGTCTCAAATCAAAAACAGCGAAAAAGCCATGAAAGTGTTGAGGTCCAGGATTTATGAAATAGAACTTGCCAAACACAATGAAGAGATTGCCGGACAAAGAAAAACGATGGTAGGAAGTGGTGACCGTTCGGATAAAATAAGAACGTACAACTATCCTCAGGGAAGGGTTACTGACCATAGAATTGGCTATACCGTATATAATTTGCCAACTGTAATGGAAGGAGAAGTAGGAGAATTTATGAACCAACTTCGTATGGCCGATAATGCAGAGAAATTAAAAGAAGGCGCTTCGATTTAAAATTATTCGAATATTTTTCTTGAATAGTATATCACTAATTAGAAATTATTATAAATTTGGTTTATTAATATCAATTCAATTCATGAACATGACTCTATTTAGACAACTTATCTTAGCACTAACAGTAATTTCGAGCATATTTGCTGCTACTTCTTGTGGAAGCAAATACAACAACACAAAATTCAAAGATCCTAACGAAGGAAACCCTGCTGTTTATGGGGTTGATTCTTCGGCAACAAATGGTACATCTCCAGCACCGGAAGCCGAAAAATAGTTTAGTGTCTTAAAGGTCAGTATGCTTCTTATCGCTTACTGACCTTTAAACCTACAACACTATAAAATGAAAATTGCCATAGTCATTAACACTTCCTGGAACATTTATAACTTTAGAATGGGGCTTATTAAAAAGCTTCAGGAGGAAGGACATGAAGTGGTTTGTATTGCACCAAAGGATGATTATTCGGGAAAATTAATGCAGGCGGGTTGTTCGTTTGTTGCTGTTTCGATACAAAATAAAGGGACAAATCCAGTAAAAGATTTTTTGTTAATGCTCAAATACCTGTTTATTTTTTTTAAATTAAAACCTGATTATATCCTTCAATTTACTGCAAAACCCAATATTTACGGAACCATTGCTGCCCGAATTTTAAGGATTCCAACCATTAACAATGTTTCCGGATTAGGGACTATTTTTTTACACCAGAATTTAGTGTCAAAAATTGCCAAATCATTGTACCGATTTGCATTTCAATTCCCCAAAAGAGTTTTTTTTCAAAATAATGATGACCTGGATTTATTTGTGAACAACAAATTGGTTTCAAAAAATATAACGGATGTCTTGCCAGGTTCGGGAGTTAATTTGTCCAAATATATTCCCCTCGACTACCAAAGAAATGAGACTTTTGTGTTTATTTTTATTGCCCGATTGCTTTATGATAAAGGTTTGGTTGAATATGTTGAAGCCATTAAAATACTAAGAAAAGAACATGTAGATGCAAAATTTCAGGTTTTAGGATTTACTGATTTTGAAAGTAAATTGGGAGTGCCTAAAAATTTGTTAGACGCATGGATTTCGGAAGGTTATATTGACTATTTGGGTCATACGTCAGAAGTGATACCTTATATCAATGCTGCCGACTGTATCGTTTTACCTTCTTACAGAGAAGGAACTCCGAAGACATTAATCGAAGCCTTGGCCTTAGCGAAACCGATAGTGACCACCAATGTGCCAGGTTGCAAAGAAACAGTTATTGATGGCGAAAATGGGCTATTGTGTGCGGTGAAAAATGCCCAGGATTTGGCGGATAAAATGTATAGCATGTTCAATAAAGATAATACCGAACTCCGTAGAATGGGTAAGAATGGCAGAAAAATGGCAGAAATAAAATACGACGAAAAAATAGTGATAAAAAAATACTTAGATATTATAAACTAAGCAGATAATTCATTTTTATTTCGAATAAACCTCTTAAATTTGAGGAAAATCAAACCGTTTAGTGGAATGGAATTTAAAAAAACGAAACTCGAAGGACTAATAGAAGTGTTTCCACAAATATTAGAAGACGAAAGAGGTATATTTTTTGAATCTTATAGTGAAAATAAATTTCAAGCAGCAGGGCTTCACCTTACATTTGTACAAGACAACCAATCATTTTCAAAAAAAGGAGTACTTAGAGGTTTGCATTTTCAGAGAAACCCTCATGCACAAGGGAAATTAGTGAAAGTATCTTTGGGTTTAGCGTTAGATATCGCCGTTGATTTGAGAAAAAATTCACCAACATTTGGTCAATATGAAACCTTCCTCCTTGACCCAATCAGGCACAATATGGTGTATATTCCTGAAGGATTTGCCCATGGATTTATTGCTTTAGAAGATACTATTTTGAGTTATAAATGTACCCACATATATAACAAACCCTCAGAAAGTGGTATCATTTGGAACGACCCCACCTTAAATATTGACTGGACAATTTCTAAGCCTCTTATTTCCCAGAAAGATGCTGACTTGTTCACATTACAAGAACTTATAGAAAAAGAGTTAACATTCTAATGAGAAAAATGAATCAAATTATTACTGCTTTTTTATTGCTCTTTGGCTTTGCCAGTTGTGGTATTTACAATCAAAATTTAATGTTTCAAACAGTAGATAATAAGCCTATCGTTGGTGATTCTATTGTTAAAAAAATTGCCGAGACAGAAGGTAATTATTTAATAAATGCCTCTGATTTATTAGAGTTAAAGATTTATACCAACAAAGGAGAAAGGTTGGTTGATCCCAATTCAGAATTTAGTACTACAGGTATCGCAGGTGGCAACGGAGGTGGTAGTACAAATCAAGCTGTGCAATATAATGTATTGGCAAATGGCACAGTCATGTTTCCAATGATAGGTTTGGTTAAAGTAGAAGGATATACCAAAAGTCAATTAGACAGTGTTTTACAAATAAAATACGCGCAATTTTATCAAGATGTTTTTGTAAGTACACGTTGTGTAAATCGTAGGGTAATAGTTTTAGGAGCAACTGGTGGAATTGGGAATTTAAGTGGACAGGTTGTTCCATTAGTCAATGAAAAAATGAATTTAATAGAAATTTTGGCAATGGTTGGAGGATTGGACGACCAAGCAAAATCTTATAATATTAAGTTAATTAGAGGGGATTTGTCTGATCCGAATGTGGATGTTATTGATTTATCTACCATCGAAGGAATGAAAAAAGCTAATCTAAATGTGCAACCAAATGATATTATTTATATTGAAAGAATTAGAAAAGGAGCAAGACAAACATTAGCAGAGTTAAGTCCTTTTTTATCACTCTTGACATTGTCTACAACATTATTTGTGCTATTTAACAGGTTCTAAATATGAAAATGATTGATAATAATGCATTTGATAATACTGACAATAGCAGTGTCGATGATGATGATAGTTTCTTAAATGACCTTGATTTTATAAAGCTTTTAATTGTAGCCAAAACAAATTTACATTGGTTAATTTTGATTGTCTCGATTGGGCTATTTGCAGCTTATGGCTATAACAGGTATTCACAACCCGTTTTTGAATCTTCCTCTACCATTAAATTAGATATCAAAAGTGATGCAAGTGCGTTGGGTTTTGGAGCAACAGAAAACGTGAATGCCAATTTATCGGGAGAGGTAGAATTGATACAATCCAAATTAATTCATGAAAGGGCGCTTTCATTGTTGAACATGGAGGTGTCTTATTTTGCAGAAGGGAATATTAATTCTCAGGAATTGTATAGATCTTCCCCATTTAGGGTTTCTTTTGAACTTAAAAACCCAGCGATATACGACCAAAAAATAAATGTTAATATTATCAACAATAAGTCGTTTTACCTTGGATATGATTTGAATGGTGAGTTTGTTGAAAAAAAGTATTATTTCGGACAGGCTATTGAAAACAATGATTTTAAGTTTGTAATTTTTAGAGACAAATTTGCTGGAAATTTAGACGGTTCTTTTTCATTTGTAATTAATAGTCAGGATGCTTTGTTAGGATATATTGCTAAAAATATTGCTGTATCGGTGATTAATTCAGCGGCTAATACTATACAAATTGCTTTTAAAGATCACAATGGCTTAAAGTCAAAAGATGTAATTCAAGCGATAGACTCTGTTTATTTGATTGAGTCTTTACAAAGGAAATTCAAAGCTCAGGAACAAACTATCGGTTTTTTGAATGAACAATTAGCCATAACTGAAAGGAATTTAAATGAATATGAAAATAAGTTAGAGAATTTTACCAGAGTAAATAAAACGACAAGTATCTCTGGAGAGGTGGGTAGAGTTTTGGCTCATGGAGAAGAATTGAAATTAAAGCTCGCGGAATCAAAAGTTCAAATGTCTGTTTTAGATCAATTGAAAGGTTTAATGTTGAAGAATGAAAGTGTCAAACAACACCTTCCAACACTTTCTGCCTTACCAGATGTTCAAATTACGAATGGAATTTTGCAATTGAATAAATTGCAACAGGACAAAGAGAAATTGTTAGCTACGAGTAAATCAACCACTTTTGCTGCTAAAAATAAAGAAATTGAAATCGAAAATGTAAAAAATGCCTTGTTAGAATTAATTCTTCAAAACAAAAAATTACTCTATGAGGCCATTATAGATATCAATAACAAAATACTTGAAGAAGAAAATACTTTTTACAAACTTCCATCTAAAGAAACTGAACTTACAAGGCTAAAACGATTTTATAGCTTGTATGAGAAATTTTATTTAATGTTAATAGATAGAAAAGCAGAATATGGAATGACCAAAGCGGGTGCCGTTGCTGAATTCATTGTACTTGCCCAACCTGTGATTTCTAAAATGCCAATTTCTCCCAAAAAAGCTACTGCATACATGATTGGTGGTGGTATTGGCTTAGCATTGGGTTTGTTTTTAATATTTTTTAAGTATTTATCACACAATACAATCAACAATGTGGGAGAGTTAGAAAAAGCTACCATTGCTCCTGTATTAGGATTTGTACCCGTATTTGATAAAGCAATGGATGTGTCTCGACTTGTTGTGGATAAAAATCCTAAATCTCCTGTAATTGAAGCGTTGCGGTCCATTCGAACGAACTTGGAGTTTTTATCTTCTGATAAAAATAAAAAATTAATATCTGTTACTTCTACGATAAGTGGGGAAGGTAAAACTTTCGTTGCCATAAATTTAGGCGGTGTAATTGCATTTTCTGGAACAAGGGTGGTGATTATTGATATGGATATGCGAAAACCTAAAATCAATGTTGGTTTTGGGGTGGACAATGATAAGGGTATGAGTACAATACTCATCGGTAAACATAGGGTGGAGGATTGTATCCACCGTTCAACAATTGATACACTCGATTTTATTACCTCTGGTCCAACACCTCCAAATCCATCAGAGTTGATTTTGAAACCTGAGTTTGACGAAGTGATGACCTACCTAAAATCGAGGTATGATATCATTATTATAGATACTCCTCCAGTTGGGTTGGTTACAGATGGTATTCTTGTCATGAGAAAAGTCGATCTTCCTATTTATGTGGTAAGGGCAGAATATTCTAAAAAAGGATTTGAAAAAAATATCAACAAACTTGTACGTCAGCATGGGTTTAAAAATCTTTCTGTAATTTTGAATGCATTTAACAATATGCTTGGAAGTTATGGTTATGGTTACCAGTATGGTTATGGCTATGGTTATGGCTATTATGGTGAAAATGAAAAGGAGGAAGAAAGTTTCTTCTCTAAAATTATGGATTTTTTTAGAAGACGTAAATAATGGGTTTATTTGACGCTATTTTTGGTTCTAAGGCTATTCAAGACAATATCTTGGTAGATATGCATTCCCATATTCTTCCTGGGATTGATGATGGTGCTCAAAATAGTGATGAGTCAATATGTATGATTCAACATTTGTTTGATCATGGGAAAAAGAAGTTAATTATGACACCCCACATTATGGGTGGAGTATATAACAATACGCCTGAAAGTGTTGCCACTGTTTTAGAAAATCTTAAAATTGAAGTTGCAAAAAAGGAAATTGATATACAACTTGAGGCTGCTGCAGAATATTATTTGGATGAAGCTTTCGTAGAAAAATTAGAAAAGGAAGAACCATTATTGTGTTTTGGTGAAAAAAAATATGTATTGTTTGAGACGTCTTATATGAACAGTTCTCCTTTGTATAACAATGCAGTTTTTTTAATGAAAACCCAGGGTTATAGTCCTGTTCTCGCTCATCCTGAAAGGTATTTATATGCTTACCCCAATTTTGAAACTTACGTTAATCTATTAGAAAGGGGGGTATTGTTTCAATTAAATACCAATTCTTTAACTGGATATTATTCTTTGCAAGCTCAGAAAATGGCAGAGAAGCTGATTGATCATGGCATGGTACATTTTATTGGTACGGATTGTCATAAAATGAAACACCTTCAAAATCTTGAAAAAGTTACCAAGTTGAAGTATTTTAAAAAGTTAATGGATTTACCATTATTAAATAATTCCTTACTTTAGAACTCTCGTTCATGGTATTTCTTACAGGCATTACTGGACTCGTTGGAAGTTTTATAGCTGATTTTTTAGTCCATAATGGGTATCAGGTTAAAGCGCTTATTCGCAATGCAACCAATCAGAAATTCTTAAATCCAAACATTACTTTTATTGAAGGGGATTTGTTAGATCCTTTACTACTCAACCATGAAATTGATGGTTGTGAGTATGTGATACACTGTGCTGCCATTATTTCATTTTCAAGTAACAAGATTAATGACATGATGTTGGTGAATATTGAAGGCACTAAAAACATAGTGAATGCATCCATATTAAATAAGGTAAAAAAACTGGTTCATATCAGTTCCATTGCGGCTATTGGAAGGGATCCTAAAACCTTGACCATTACAGAAAATGCACAATGGACGGAATCAACTCTAAATACCAATTATGCAAAATCTAAATATTTGTCCGAATTGGAAGTTTGGAGGGGAACAGAAGAAGGTTTGGATACAATAATTCTAAATCCATCAGTGGTGCTTGGTGTCGGAAACTGGAACAAAAGCAGTAGTAAACTTTTTAAATATGTTTTTGATGAAAAACCTTTTTATACCAAAGGAAATATCAACATCGTTGATGTAAGAGACCTTGCAGCCATTGTTGTGAAAGCCTTAAGCAGTACTAAAACAAACGAAAGGTATATCGTATCCAATGCTGTGGTCACGTACAAATCATTTTTTGATCAAATGGCAAAGAGGTTCAATAAAAAATCTCCTCAAATTTTAGTAACGCCATGGATGGCTGCAATTGCTTGGAGGGTTGAAGGGATAAAAGCATTTTTTACCCAAAAAGAACCTTTGGTGACCAAAGAAACGGCACATCAATCCCAGTCTGCTTTTGTGTATGTCAACGAAAAAGTCATTGCTGATTTTAACCACCAATTTATTCCTCTATCAGATACGCTCGATTGGGCATGCCAAGCTTATTTGGCCAAATAGTTTTTTTATTATTTGATTAAAAACTTTAATTGAATTAAATTCAGCTTCGTTTAAAATGCCGTATGTCAAAACCTCAAAATGATTCAGAACAAAGAAAACAATTTGTTAAGCAATATGAAAATATGCTGCTTAGCAATGAGTTTTATTTTTTTGATTTGAATGTTTTTGAAGAAATTATAGATTATTATGGCGAAAATGGATTGTATGATGCCGCTTTAAAAGCTTGTGCATTTGCCATGAAACAGTACCCACATGCATTTGAATTTAAAATCTCCAAAGCACAAATTTTAGCCAATCTTGGTCAAATGCCTGAGGCTTTGGCCTTGCTTGAAGAAGCACAGGTGTATCAACCCAATAATGCGGATTTGCTTTTTGTGAAAGCTATCATTTTGGCACAATCAGGTCAATACCAATTGGCCATTGATATTCTTATTGATTTGGAAGATAATTTTTATGACAAAGATACTTGCTTTTTTCAATTGGGAATGACTTACCAAATGTGGGGGAAATTTGACCTGGCTATTGAAAATTATAAAAAAGTAATTGCAGTAAATCGAAGCCACGAGGAAGCATTGTACGAACTTGCCTTCTGCCTAGACATCACCGATCAATTGGAAAATAGTGTTACCTATTACGAGCAATTTATTGATCAGGAACCGTATTCACATGATGCCTGGTACAATTTGGGCATCATTTACAACAAACTTGGACTTTTCGAAAAAGCAATTCAGGCGTATGAATATGCCGTTGCCATCAAAGAAGATTTTATTTCTGCCCATTATAATATGGGGAATACCTATTTTAATATGGAACAGTACCTCGATGCACTCACTTGTTATAAGGTTGCAGAGGTAAACGAAGATCCCAATGCAGAAACCACTTGTTGTATTGGTGCATGTTTTGAAAAATTAAAACAATACGACAAAGCCATTAAATACTACCGTCAGGCGATTAAATTAGACAGTTTATATGATGATGCTTGGTTTGGAGTAGGTGTTTGTTTACATTGTCAAAATAAATCATTTGAAGCACTTCACTTTTTTAAAAAAGCAGTGGATTTGAATGAGTTAAACCCTGACTATTGGATGGTTTTAGGCGAAGCAGAATATACCGTTGGAAATCCCGTTTCTGCAATCGAAGCTTATGACCAGGCATGTAACCTCAATCCATTTAATCCAAATGCATGGATTAAATATTCCTTAATTTATTATGATTTAGGCGAATATGAGAAAGCTTTAGAGATGGTAAAGCTTGGTATTGAGGAACTTCCCGACAATGGCTTGTTATATTACCACGCAGTGGTTTATTTAATTAATGCAGGATTTTATAAAGAAGCATTTAATTATCTAGAAAATGCGTTATTTTTGGATTTCCAAAATCATACGATCTTGTTTGATTACTTTAAAGACCTCGAAATCCAAAAAGCAATTTTCAAGATTATAGAACAGTTCAGAAATTAATACACCTATGAATTTCAAATTAAATAACATTCCAGAAAGGGCATTGAAACCAAGAACGCAAGGGTATACAATGGCGATGGACAAAGGGTTAAGTGTAAGAGAAGCAGAAGATTTCATGAGCATTGCAAGTGATTTCGTTGATATCGTTAAGCTTGGCTGGGGCACTTCATTTGTAACCAAAACGCTAAGAGAAAAATTAGCGGTGTACAAAGAAGCTGGAATTCCTGTTTATTTTGGAGGTACTTTATTTGAAGCATTCATCGTTCGTGGACAGTTTGACGATTACCGTAAAATGTTGGATGAATTTGATTTGCACTATGCAGAGGTTTCTGATGGTTCTATCGAGATCGATCATGATATTAAATGTGAGTACATCAGAAAATTAGCTACGCAGGTAACTGTTCTTTCTGAAGTTGGCTCTAAAGACGATACGGTAATCATTCCTCCTTACAAATGGATAGAATTGATGCAAAAAGAATTGGATGCTGGCGCATGGAAAGTAATTGGAGAAGCACGTGAAGGGGGTAATGTTGGTTTGTTCAGGTCTTCTGGTGAAGTAAGGTCTGGTTTGGTAGACGAAATTTTGACCAAAATTCCAAGTGAAAAAATCATTTGGGAAGCACCTCAAAAATCGCAACAAGTGTGGTTTATAAAATTATTAGGAACCAATGTTAACCTAGGCAATATTGCTCCAAATGAAGTGATTCCTTTAGAGACGATTCGTATAGGTTTAAGAGGAGATACATTCAGTTATTTTTTATAAGTAGTCGCATGAGAGTATTCGGCTTGATAGGTTTTCCTTTAACACATTCTTTTTCAAAGAAATATTTTACCGAAAAATTTGAAAACGAGCATATTCCTGATTGTGTATATGAGTTGTTTGAAGTAGAAACATTGCGTCGAATCAATTTTGATAAACTTAAAGCTGACAATCCTGAAGTTGCAGGTTTTAATGTAACCATTCCACATAAACAAAACATCCTGCCTTTGTTGGATAGGTTTGATAGTTCTGCTTCACTGGTGGGAGCGGTGAATGTGGTTAAAAAAGAAGGTGAAGAATGGGTTGGTTACAACTCAGATTATTATGGCTTTATGGAATCTCTCCAAAGATTTTTGCCAACTGATTTTAAAGGAATCAAAGCCCTGGTGCTAGGAACTGGTGGTGCTTCTAAAGCAGTTGAAGCGGCTTTGCATACACTGGATATTCCCTATTCGTTGGTTTCAAGAACAGCCATTTCCGGCATTCAAAATCCAGTATTGGGTTATGATGAATTGACCTCGGCCATTATTGAAAACCACCAGTTGATCATCAATACTTCTCCTCTAGGAATGTATCCCAATATTGATACTTGCCCGGCTTTACCATATCAATCTATTACTTCCAATCATTTTTTATTTGATTTGCTGTATAACCCTGCCGAAACTTTGTTTTTGAAAAAAGGGAAAGCACAGGGTGCAAAAACGCAGTTTGGATTAGAGATGCTGCATTTACAGGCAGAAAAAGCCTGGGAAATTTGGAATCAATAAACGCATGAATCTGCCTCTGGTAACCGTGATTTGTTTGAGTTACAACCATGAACGGTTTGTAGAAGATGCAATTTTATCGGTGATCAACCAAACCTATTCCAACATTCAACTGATTGTTGTCGATGATTTTAGTGATGACAATACGGTGGCAATTATCAAATCCATTGCCCACAAACATCCTTCAATACAAACCTTATTTTTAGCCTATAACCATGGCAATTGCAAGGCGTTTAATTTAGCACTTCAACATGCGACAGGGGAATACATCATTGATTTTGCTACCGACGATTTGATGTTGCCTCAGCGCATTGAGGAACAAGTTGCTTTTTTCGAAAAGCAAGATCAAAAGGTAGGTGTAATATTTTCCAATGCGGAGTTCATTGATGAAATTGGTAATGTCCTTGGAGTACATGCGGAACCCAATACTTATGTTCCTCAAGGGGATGTTTTTAGTGAAGTATTGCGTCATTATTTTATTTGTCCTCCAACCATCATAGTTAAAAAACAGGTGTTTGATGCACTTTCCGGGTACGATGAAGCATTGGCGTATGAAGATTTTGATTTTTGGGTGAGGGCTTCCCGGCGATTTCATTTTTCGTATCAACATGATGTGCTCACCAAGCGAAGGATTGTAAAAAAGTCTTTGGCCAATTCATTTTCATCGTCAGCAAAGATGAACAATAGTACCCGTATGGTTTGTGAAAAGGCATATTTACTTTGTAAAACCAAGACGGAGTTTGAAGCATTGCAAGTAAGGGTAAATTATGAATTGTGCTATGCTTTCAGGAATAAACACTGGAATGTGGTTTCCAGCTACTCGCCTTTGTTAGTGGAATTAGAAATGCTATCCTTCAAAAATAGGTTGTTTGTTTTCTTAGCAAAATGTTTTTTGAAGTTCAACTGGTTTAAAAACTGACAAACATCGCTTTTTGCACTTAGCCAATAATTATTTATAATTTTCTGCTAAATATTTTTTATAATGCTATAAATTATTAGAATTTTTATACTAGATTTGTTCAAAGTTAAAACCTTTCCCTATGTTCAACCCTATGAAATCTATTGTACTTGCCTTATTGGTTATTGGATTCAATGCTGTAATAGCACAAAATAAGGTGATAGGTTATACCTCTTCATGGGCAGGGAATGAAGAAGAAATTCAATACTCTAAATTAACACATTTAAACTTTGCCTTTGTATTTCCCAATACAGACGGATCTATTGGAGAATTCGATGAAGCAGAAAAGCTTCGTAGAATTGTTGAAAAAGCCCATCAAAACGATGTAAAAGTATATATTTCTGTAGCCGGTTGGAATTTAGGAAGTGAATCTAAAGAAGACGGATTATGGGAAACCATTGCTGAAAACACAAAATCCCGAAAATTATTTGTAAAGCATTTGATGAATTTTGTAGCCAGCTATCACTTAGATGGCGTAGATATTTATTGGACTTATCCTTTGTCAACACATGCAGCTAACGGTTATTTGTCGCTGATGAAAGATTTAAATGTTCAGTTAACAGCCAAAGGAAAAGGGCTTTCTGCTGTGGTTGCTCCCATAGGAGAGATGGCTGCTTATTATCCTACAGAAGTTTTTGCCTTGGTGGATCATGTAAATATTCTGTCTTACGAAAGTAAAGACAGTGCTAGTTTTGGATATGACTTTGCCCACAAGTCATTGAACTATTGGATCATGAGAGGTCTTTCTACAGAAAAAGCAATTGTTGGAATTCCTTTTCATACCAAATATGCCTGGGATTCTTATGAAAATATAGTGGCGCATGGCGCTAGTGCTTATGATTGTTTTCACAAAGGAGAGCAATACAACGGAATCAATCAGGTATTGGCAAAAACAGAATTGGCCAAATCAAACGCAGGTGGTGTAATGATTTGGGAAGTTACCCATGATGTAGAAGGCGCAAACTCTTTATTAACGGCCATTGGTCAGGTCCAAAAAGGTGTTTTGACTTCTCATCATATCAATACATTGAACAATGTAAATGCTATTTTACCACAACATAAAGAAGTTTTATTAGAAGGAGTTGCTCATGGAGAAATTATTGGAACGGCTAATTTACAAGCAGTAAAGAAGATAAAACAAAAAGATTAAAGGCTATTTTTCGTGTGTGTTGTTTGATTACAAAAATAGGGACTCCGGTCCCTATTTTTGCGTTAAAAGGTTTTATAATTTAAGGAATAGTACCTCGAATCCCTTATCCAGTTTGGCTGTGTACTTTGAATGATAATCCGTTTGGTGGTGCTTTTGCAACCCCGTTTAAGCGCTTATATTATTAAATACAAAGTGCCACGCTGTTTGTTGTATCAAATAGGTGAATCATGAAAGAACAAAAATCAAAAGCATTTCCCATTATCTATCCTAATGCAGCAGGAATAGATATATTTATGAAATCAGCAATTTTATACTTTCTATTTTTATCCTTGATGTAGGACACCAAAAAGATATTTATGAATAAGTGTAAAAACACTTACTTTGCTAACTTCCATCCGGATTGATCTTTTTTTGACTTTCAACATGTAGGCTTATACATTTTTTTGTTTTGGAGCAATAAATACTCATGGAAGAGGAAATAATTAATTGAACCATTTGTACTTATATTGCCGTTAAAGTTTTATAAATTTGATTCAATTATTTAAGCCATCGTGTATTATTTACTGGCACCTGTAACCACTAGTTTACAGCGTTGCATAAAACGACAAGCAAT
>CALPQG020000017.1 GCA_943325655.2 Bifidobacterium breve
ATTTTAGAACAAGGCCTGCAATTTAAATGGTTGTTTTCAATAACCGTAAAAGGGGTTTGGTAGGGCGCAAATCCAAGTGCTGGCACCGTATTTCCCCAAATAGCAATAACCTCTTTTTTAAAGGCCGAGGCAATATGCATCAAACCGGTATCATGAGAAATTACTTTTGAAGCCTGACGAATTATGGAAGCCGATTGGTTCAGGTGATACTGGCCACAAGCGTTCACAATATTTTGTGTTCCACAAGCAGCTATAATTGCTTGGGCATTTGCAGCATCTTCTTTGCCACCCAACAACACCAATGGCTGGGTAATTTGCTTACAAAGCGCAATCATTTTAGGCAAAGGCAATTTTTTGGTATAATGTTGTCCTCCAATGGCATAAGCATCATATCCCTGTGAAAAAATAGTTGGAAAGTCAGCCAGTTTTACGTCGTCTTTTGAAGGAATAAAATAATCTAAACCCTGATGGTCATTTTCAATTCCTAAATGAGCAACCGTATCCATGTAACGGTCTACCACGTGGCTGTTGTTCATTCGGTTGATTTTCCATTTCACCAACAACCACTTTTTAAAATTTAGTTTCTTAAAACTACGACTTTCAACACCCAAACGAAGCTTGATAATCATTGTGCGCAGGTTGTTATGCAAATCAATTACCAGGTCATAATTTTCATTTTTGAGTGCAGTAATGGTTTCAGAAAGGTTTTTGTCGTAATAAAAAGTTTTGCTCAGGTAAGGATTATTTTCAACAATAGATTTGAAATTGATTTTGGTGCAATAATGAATTTCCGCTTCGGGCAATTGATTTTTAAGGCATCTTAAAACTGGGGTAGTAAGAACTATATCACCAATAGAAGAAAATCGAAGGATAAGTATTTTCATTATTGCATTAATTTCGATGCCTGAATTTGTAGTACAATGCTAACACTTTTAACGCATTTAATAAACACATATTATGAAAAATAAGAATTCAGTGCTGTTTGGAATAGCTTTGATGTTATTTTAAATTGTATTCAAAAAAAATTCAAACAAGACATAAATAATTTACAACTTCAATTCGTTTACAATGAACATTTTACCCTTCTTGAATTTATATTTTTTTTAAAAAATACCTTTTTGTGGTAAAAAGAATTAATTTTGTAAGCTAGGTCACAACATACATTTTTAATAGAAAATTAGTGTCATTAATAAAATCAATATCAGGAATTAGAGGAACCATCGGGGGGAAAGTAGGAGAATCACTTTCACCTTTGGATGTGGTAAAATATACTGCGGCATTCGGTACATGGATGAAGCAAAACAGCAAATCAAATACCATCGTTATTGGTCGTGATGCCCGTACTTCTGGTCCTATGATCAGTGCTATCGTTACCGCTACCCTTCAATCTGTAGGGATTTCTGTGATTGATTTAGGTCTTTCAACCACTCCAACGGTAGAAATTGCTGTAACTGGTGAAAATGCTGGCGGAGGAATTGTCATCACTGCAAGCCACAATCCTGGACAATGGAATGCCTTAAAATTGCTGAACGAAAAAGGAGAATTTATTTCTGACCTTGACGGACAAGACGTATTGAACATTGCGGATCAAGAATCATTTGATTTTGTGGACGTAAAACATATTGGAGGTTACAAAACCGACAACAATTACATCAAAAAACACATAGACTTGATTTTGGCTTTACCTCTGGTAGACAGAGAAGCCATTGCCAGCCGCAACTTTAGAATTTGCGTGGATGCCGTAAACTCAAGCGGAGGTATTGCTGTACCAATGTTATTGGAAGCATTGGGAGTACAAAAAGTGACCAAAATTAATTGTGAGCCTACAGGAATTTTTGCGCACAATCCTGAGCCATTGGCTGAACACCTTACGCAAATCTCCAATGAAATCAAAAATGGCAAATACGATTTGGGTATTGTCGTTGACCCGGATGTAGACAGACTTGCTTTTGTTTGTGAAGAAGGAAGTATGTTTGGAGAAGAATATACATTGGTGGCAGTAGCTGATTATGTATTGAAAAATAAAGTTGGCAATACCGTTTCTAATTTATCTTCTACCAGGGCATTGCGTGATGTTACTGAAAAAGCAGGAGGTACTTATTTCGCTTCAGCGGTTGGGGAAGTAAATGTAGTTACGGCAATGAAAGCCAACAATGCAGTGATTGGTGGTGAAGGAAATGGCGGAATTATTTATCCTGACAGCCATTATGGTAGAGATGCTTTGGTTGGAATCGCCTTGTTTTTGAGTCATTTGGCAAAATATGGTAAAACCATTTCTATGCTAAAATCAAAATATCCGATGTACCACATGTCCAAAAACAAGGTTGAACTGACACCGGACATTGACATGGACAATATATTTGAAGAAGTAAAAAACAAATATAAAAAACAGCCCATGAATGAAATTGATGGCTTAAAAATAGAATTTGATAACCAATGGGTTCACCTTCGTAAATCGAATACAGAACCAATTATCAGGATATATTCTGAATCGGAATCTAAGGCCACGGCAGATTATTTGGCCAATAAAATCATTACCGATATCAAGGAAATTATTACAGTGAAGTCTGAATAAAATTTATCCCAAGGAATAGCTTCATCGCTATTCCTTTTTAGTTGAATACCTAAGTAATATTTGTATGCATAAAATCCCGTTTTTATTGGTTTGCTTACTATTGACATTGTTCCAGGTTTCGGCACAAACTACTGAAAATTTGGACAGCTACAGGCCAAAGTTTGACACCAAAACACCCCTTACAAATACTACTCCCCAAGGAAAAGAAGCCATAAAGCCTACTTTCGACATCACCAAAAGTCTGAACGAAAAGCTCGATTCTATTGCTGAAAGAAACAAAGTAATCAAATTTGCTCAAGGCTATAGGATTATTGTGTATTCAGGTACCCAAAAAGAAGAAGTAAAAAAAGCCCGAGAAAAAGTATACAGCATTTATCCCGACATCGATATTCATCAAATTTATAAACAACCTGATTATAAAATTAAGGTAGGCGATTTTACCAACCGATTTGAAGCACATCAAGCCTTGAATGAATTGAAAAAAGTATTCCCAGAGGCATTAATTACCATGGAGCAAGTAAATATTATCCATACTTCTTCAAGCAAATAATTGAAATAATGAAAGATAAAATACAAGTACTTGCAGCAAGTTTCGCAAAAGAAGTCATTGACTACCGTCATTTTTTACACGCAAATCCTGAATTATCCTTTCAAGAATTCAATACAGCAAAATTTGTGGCAGCAACTTTACGCAGTTTCGGCATTGAACCTCAGGAAGGTGTTGCAGGAACAGGAGTAGTTGCCCTTATCAAAGGAAAAAATCCTGACAAAAAAGTAGTAGCGCTTCGTGCGGATATGGATGCTTTGCCGATTACTGAAGCCAATGATGTTGCTTACAAATCTAAAAATATAGGTGTTATGCACGCCTGTGGCCATGATGTGCATACGTCATCTTTATTGGGAACCGCCAGAATTTTGCAAGCACTTAAAGATGAATTTGAAGGTACGGTTAAATTAATTTTTCAACCTGGAGAAGAGTTGTTGCCTGGTGGCGCCTCATTGATGATTAAAGAAGGCGTTTTAGAAAACCCTACACCAAATGGCATTTTAGGACAGCACGTAATGCCCTTATTACCCGCGGGTACAGTTGGTTTCAGGGAAGGCATGTACATGGCAAGTGCTGATGAAATATATGTAACGGTTACAGGAAAAGGCGGTCATGCAGCGATGCCGGAAATTAACATCGATCCGGTATTAATTGCCGCACATATCATTGTGGCCATGCAACAAATAGTAAGCAGAAATTGCAGTCCTAAAATTCCTTCAGTACTCTCTTTTGGAAAAGTGACCGCTGCTGGTGCGACCAATATTATTCCTAATGAAGTAAAAATGGAAGGTACTTTCAGAACGATGGATGAAAACTGGAGGGCTGAAGCACATCTTAAAATGGTAAAACTGGCGGAATCAATTGCAGAAGGTATGGGTGGAAACTGCCACTTCGATATTCATAAAGGATACCCTTATTTAGAAAATCATCCTGCACTGACCAATAGAATGAAAAATGCAGCCATCGAGTATTTAGGTGAAGATAAAGTAGTTAACCTTGACATCTGGATGGCGGCTGAAGATTTTGCATTTTACACCCAGCATACTGATGCTTGTTTTTACAGGCTCGGAATTCGCAATGAAGCGCTCGGAATTACCTCTTCGGTACATACCCCCACATTTGACATTGATGAGTCAGCCTTGGAAACAGGTTCAGGATTAATGGCCTGGTTGGTATGGAATGAACTCAAATAACTGAAATTTTTGAATTTTATGGTGTTATTATCAATTTTTATCATTTGAGTCCGTACACCCCCTCCTCATGAATATTCTTGTTAAATTAAGCTTATGGGCACAAATACAATAGTGGTGATTGACGATGATACTATTCAGCATTTTATCGCTAAGACAATATTTAAAAATATTGATGCTGACATTCATTTGAAATCATTTTTAGGTGCTGATCTTGCCCTGACTTATTTGGCAGCTTTGCCTGTGGAAGAAATGCCAATGGTCATTCTTCTAGATTTAAATATGCCGAAGATGGATGGCTGGGATTTTTTAAACAGGTATAAAGATTTTCAACATAAAACCGAAGTAATTATTGTGAGCGCTTCTATTAATCCAATTGATATCAATAAAGCAGCTATTTATGAAGATGTGAAGCACTTTATCACAAAACCTTTTGACCGAAAAAAAGTGGCTGAAATGGTTAATGCCTATAGGGTAAAATGATGAATATTGAACATTGGGTGAAGTTATAAGTAACATGATGAACAGGTGGTTGATTGTGTTTTGAAAATACATTGATGTAGATCATCTGGTCATCGACAATGAGATGAAACGCAGAGGAATGCAGATGACGATTCTTGTTTGTTTGCTTTGTAAACGGATTTGACTTTTTGTTATTGGTGTATTTTATGGCCATCAATCGATTTAAACAGCCAAGATGCTACATATCCTAAATGCTTGTTGGGGAATTTTTGCTTGTGCTTCCTATCTTGGTATTGCTTCCTGGGTGCACTTATTTATTTTACTGGCACCAATATTTGTCTTGTCGCTTTATGAATTATCTCAAAAAAAGAAATTACCATCTCCATTTTGATTGTAAGTAATATAAGTAATAAACTTAGGTCAAAACCATTTACAAACAATCTCATTTCATCGTTAATCATTATAAAAATAAGAAAATGAAAAATCAATCATCTTTTTAACTTTTAAAAGCTGTTTGTTAGCCTAAAAAAGTGCTACATAAACTCCCAAGCACTTTTATATGCTTGTAATTTTTCAGCATGGTCAATGAAATTTCCATAAAATGGATGATGGGCCAACGTGGCACTATCTCCAATGACCACCAATTTTTTTCGCGCTCGGGTCATGGCAACATTCATTCTTCTAATATCCGCCAAGAAACCAATTTCAGACTTGTCATTGCTTCTGGTCATACTGATATATACGACATCACGTTCTTGTCCCTGAAAACTATCTACCGTATTGATGTCTATATATGCTTTATATGCTACTAATTCCGGTGAACTTTCCAATTGTTCTTTGAGTACGTAAACCTGCTGTTTGTATGGTGCTATGACAGCAATAGAAGGAAAATGTTCCAGGTTATAATGCGAAGAAAGTTCATTCACCAAAGCCGTCAAATGTTTCATCAACAAGCCAGCTTCTTCAGGATTAGAGGTGCTCGTTCCTTCTGCTTTTTCATCAAATCCACAACCAGCAGTATCTACATAATTCAGAGGGTAATCATTTTCAAATAAAGTTCGGGTAGCCACTGAGGCATGTGCCTGCAATTGATGGTTATAAAATACTGCAGATGAATATTCCATAATGTCGGCATGCATTCTATATTGCTCATTCAGAAGGGTTACTGCTTCCGGATGCAAGGCAACACATTTTTCAAGTAAGGTATGGTTAAATCCTTTTTTAGCCGCCTCGTTTGATTTTATCGTGGGTGGCAATTGGCAATGGTCTCCAGCCAACACTACCTTTTTGGCTTTTAAAATCGGTATCCAACAGGCTGGTTCCAGGGCTTGTCCGGCTTCGTCAATAATGACGGTTTCGTACTTGAGGTTTCGAATCATGTAATTGTTGGCGCCAACAAGTGTGGCTGTAATTACCTGCGCTTTGGTCAACAAATCATCGATGATATATTGTTCCGTATTGCCCACATCTTTCATGATTTTATGGGCCTCATTCAACAATAATTTTCTTTGTTCTCTTTCTTCTCGGCCAAAATTGCGCTTGTATTTGTGCGCCATATTTTTGTATTCCTGTGCCTGCTTTTTGAGTTTTTTTACTTCTTTGTGCATGTGGTGTTCATGCATTTTAGCATCAAGGGTAAGCGCCATTAGTCGTTCGTTTACCCTTGCCGGATTTCCAACCCTTAACACATTGATTCCTTCCTGATGCAATTTTTCGGTGAGCAAATCGACGGCAGTGTTGCTGGGAGCACAAACCAAAATTTGTTTGTTTTCTTGTTTTAACAATGCTTTAATTGCCTGTACCAAGGTGGTGGTTTTGCCAGTACCCGGAGGGCCATGTACAATTGCCAATTCATTGGCCGTAAGAATTTTATAGACTGCTTGTTGTTGAGAAAAATTTAATGCAGGAATTTCGTATTGAAAAGTAGTGGTTTTAAAAGAGGGTTTTTTGTCTCCAATCAAAATGTTTCTTAACAAAGCATTTTCAATGGTATTCAAATCGTTTGCCTGTTTTAAGGCTTCAATCATTTCATGGTAACTGTTGTCATCAAACAGTAAATCAATCCCTAATTTACCATCACGGGTCCAGTCTGGAAGTTCATCGGTACGCAGTGTAATTTTAAGTCGGTTGTTGCTCAGGTGAGCAATGGTGCCTTCAACCCGGTCGTTTGCAGGGTCGTGGTTTCCAAACAAAACCGCAGGCATGCCATACCTTAATTTATGAGAAATTTCAAGATGCGAAGTGCGTTCAACTTCCACGGTCAAATAATCGCCACGACTCATTTCCGAGCCTCTTATGGCAATAGGATACCAGGTTAAGCCATTGCCTCGACGCTCCGAAACCGTAGATTTTTCGGTCAATTGACGGTATTGTAAGCGATCTTCTTCCCGCTCAAGTTGAAGCAATTCCAGCAAATCTTTAAAATAATCCATAGACAAAGATAGCATATCGTCTTGAATTTTTAAGAGGAAGATTTTCGGGTTTTAGGAGTATGATTTTATAACTTTTCAAAACTTCAATTCCCTATTTGTATAGGGCTAAATCGTTAAAATAAATTTACTTATTAAGCCTCACCCCAACCCTCTCCAAAAGGAGAGGGAGCTTGAATTCAATCATAGATTTGTGATTCATTCATCAATAATCTGCTTGTTTTAAGCAATTAAGTATTGTATTTGCATTAATGCGTTTGCCCTATTTCCCGTTTTAGTGAAATAATTGGCTCAAAAAAATACTATGAGTAAGTATTAAATAGATGATGATATTAGTGATTTTGCGAAAGGGATAGACCAGATGCTTCGGTACTGTTTGATCCCGCTTTTCGCGGGAGAGTGCCGATAGCCCAATGTGTGTTAAGTTAATGAATTTTGATACTATAAAACCCGTGAAAATCTGCTTAATCCGCCAAATCTGTGTGCAATTTGGCCCCGTTTTTCAACGGGGTTCTTTGTCAAAGAATAATCCCACAAGTGCGGGATGGAACGCAGATCAAGCAGATTAGACGGATCACCGCTGATCTTTTCTTAAGTTAACGACATTGCCGATAGCCGACCCGCCTCGGCGGGAAACGTCCCAATAATAATCATATTTCCAGTGCAAAATATTTTATAAGTAATCCCATAAATGAAATTATTTAGCCACATATAACTTCATAAATTGTTTCTTTTTAAAATACGCACAATTATTTGCTCCCCACAAGAAATCATCAAAACGCCTTGTAAAACTAAAACACATTACTCTATATTTGTTAAAACTGTTTGTTTCAAATTAATTAGTGTTGACCGATGTCAAAGAAAATAATGCTGCTTGGAAGTGGTGAATTGGGAAAAGAATTTGTGATTGCTGTAAAACGACTGGGTGCTTATGTCATTGCCGTAGATTCTTACAACAATGCTCCTGCCCAACAGGTAGCCGATGAACGTGAAGTAATCAACATGTTGGATGGGAATGCATTAGATGCAATCGTTGCCAAACATCAACCTGATTTGATTGTACCTGAAATTGAGGCCATTCGTACCGAAAGATTTTACGATTACGAACAGCAGGGAATTCAGGTAGTGCCTTCTGCAAGGGCGGCAATTTTTACCATGAACAGAAAAGCAATTCGCGATTTGGCGGCCAAAGAATTGGGATTAAAAACAGCCAATTACCGTTATGCAACTTCTTTTGATACCTTACTTGCTGCCGTAAAAGAAATAGGAATTCCCTGCGTAGTAAAACCTTTGATGAGTTCCAGTGGCAAAGGACAATCAACCATCAAAACCGAAGCCGATATTGAAACTGCCTGGAAGCATTCTCAGGCCGGAAAACGAGGCGATATTGCAGAAGTAATCGTGGAGGCATTTGTAAATTTTAATGCTGAAATCACTTTATTGACTGTGACGCAACAAAATGGTCCAACACTTTTTTGTCCACCAATTGGTCACCGTCAGGAACGTGGCGATTACCAGGAAAGCTGGCAGCCTGCTTTTATCAGCGACCAACATTTAGCCGAAGCCCAACTTATTGCAGCAAAAGTTACCGCTTCCTTAACAGGTGCCGGTATTTGGGGAGTAGAGTTCTTTTTGGCAGATGATGGGGTATATTTTAGTGAATTGTCTCCGCGACCACACGATACTGGAATGGTAACATTGGCAGGAACGCAAAATTTATCTGAATTTGAACTGCATGCACGCGCGGTTTTAGGACTTCCAATTCCTGAAATTACCTTGTTAAAAATTGGTGCAAGTGCCGTAGTATTGGCCGACAAAGAAGGAATAAACCCGCGTTTTGAAGGGGTTGAAAGTGCCATTCAAGATCCTCAAACGGATATCAGGATATTTGGCAAACCTACCACACGACCCTTTAGAAGAATGGCAGTAACTTTGGCTTATGACAGTATCGGTGGGGATGTTACAATGGTAAAACAAAAAGCTATGGCCAACGCAAAATTGGTTAAGGTAGTGGTGGCATAAAGTACTGCGTACAGGGTACAGGGTACTGAGAATATTGTTTGGAAAATTGTTGCGCAAAAACCTGGCAACTTTCAAGCAATAAAAAACCTTTCGAAAACTCCTAAGTGCAATAAAATTCCATTATCTTGCCAACTTAAAAGATTATTCATTTTAATTCCAATCCATACTAAAATGATTGCAATTGCTGACAGCGGTACCACCAAAACATCCTGGCTATTTATAGACAGTATTGGAAACACTTATCACCACAAAACCGTAGGATTTAACCCTTATTATCAGACTACTGAAAATATTTTAAATAACCTTCAAAGTGGTCTAATCCCCAATCTTGAATTTAAAGATACGGTAAGAAAAATATATTTTTACGGCGCTGGATGCGAATTGCCTGAAAAATGTGAACAAGTAGCTATTGCTATTCGTCAGGCTTTTCCTGAAGCAGAAGTAAATGTTTGGCATGACTTACTTGCTGCTGCCCGTGCAGTATTGGGTGATGAAGAAGGTATTGCCTGTATCGCTGGAACTGGTGCAAATTCTTGTTACTATGATGGCAAAAATGTAATCTCAAACGTTGAATCTTTGGGCTTATTCTTAGGCGATGAAGGTAGCGGTGGATACAAAGGCAAATTGCTTTTGAAAGACTATATGAGAAACAATATGCCTGCAAATATTCGTGAGAAATTTGAAGCAAAATATACTGACCGTACACCAACTATTTTGGACAATGTGTACACAAAACCATTTCCAAGCAGGTATTTGGCTTCTTTCATGCCATTTATCGTTGAAAATATTGCTGATCCATACATGTACAAATTGGCTTACAAAAGCTTTGAAGAACAATTTGACCAGTGTATATCCAAATATCCTCGTTACAAAGAATTGAACATTAGCTTTATTGGCTCAGTAGCATTTTATTTGAAAGATGTATTGGCTCAAGTAGCAAAAGACAAAGGATGTACTTTGAACAAAGTAATCCGTAACCCTATGGAAGGCTTGGCTGAATACCACGTTTCAAAAGGATTGATGGATTAATTGGGTACAGCGTACTGAGTACAGGGTCTTGGGTACTGAGTAATTAGAATGTTTATTTAGACCTTTTAGAATAAAATTTAAAAAAACCCACAAATATTTTGTGGGTTTTTTTATGGGGTTTCTTTAAGTCTAAACAATTATTTTTTATACCTATTTTTATTTACTCAACATTCAACACTAAAAATTCAACACTTCTTAATACTTTATACCTAATACTTTGTACCTTGTACTGTACTCTGTACTCTGTACTCATGACCCTGTACCAAATATGAACACCACCGAATCCACTTCCTCCTACAATAACCTCGAGCAAATGAGTACGCTTGATTTGCTTTTGAATATCAACAAAGAAGACCAGACGGTTCCTTTGGCGGTACAAAAAGTAATTCCTTCCATAGAAAAAGTGGTCAATGAAGTGGCCAAAAAACTTGCCGATGGTGGAAGGTTGTTTTATATTGGTGCAGGTACCAGTGGCAGGTTGGGTGTGGTAGATGCCTCTGAATGTCCTCCGACTTTTGGCGTGCCTCACGACTTGGTCAATGGCATTATTGCCGGTGGAGATACTGCTATTAGGAAAGCGGTAGAGTTTGCCGAAGACGATGAACAACAAGCCTGGATAGATTTAAAGGCTAAAAATATTTCCAATAAAGATGTGATTATTGGTATTGCTGCATCTGGCCGGACACCTTATGTTTTGGGAGGAATAAACGCTTCAAAAAGTAATGGAATTTATACCGCCTGTATTTGTTGCAATGAAGGTTCAGTGATTGCCCAAGCGGTGGAAGACGCTATTGAAGTGGTGGTAGGCCCTGAGTTTGTAACGGGTAGCACCCGAATGAAATCAGGCACTGCTCAAAAATTGGTATTGAACATGATTTCAACTGCGGTGATGATTAAGCTTGGCAAAGTTAAAGGCAACAAAATGGTGGACATGCAATTGAGCAACCTCAAATTGGTGGACCGTGCCAAACGCATGGTGATGGACGAAATTCCTGTGAATTACGAAGAAGCTACTTGTCTGATAGAAAAACATGGAAGTGTTAGAAATGCAGTGGACGCTTGGCTTAAAAATGCTAAATAAGTTGTGAGTGTTGAGTGTTGAATGTTGAGTAAATTTACTCAAAACTCCATCATTTATCCCGATTTTATCGGGACTCACAAATTAACACTTATTTTAGTATGCAATATAAATGTTACTAAAGTATTAGATTTTCTTCATTTTTTACTAATTTTGACAGTTACTTTAATTGGTTTTAAAGTATAGATTAGTCAACCAAGGTGTTTGAAAAGACACTTCTACTTTTTAAAATCAAACCTATTAATACTCTATAATGAAAAACGCTTTACATAGACTTTACTACGTATTTATTTTATTACTATTTGTTACAAGTCCTTCAATGAATGATGTATATGCACAACCTTGTACATCTATTCCAACTGAAGCAGTAATAAATGGTGACTTTAATCAAGGAAATACTGGGTTTACAACCTCCGCTTCATATATTCTAAATCCTGCATCTAAATCTACTGAATGGAATTGTGCAGATAGTTGGGACGGCTATTGGGTAGGCAATTTTGAATCGACTAATATGCCATGTGCTACCAATGTTAGATATTTCGGTACTCAAATGGGACCAACATGGAATATCTTGGGAATAGATGGATCCTCAGATAATGTAATGTTTTTAGATCCACCAACAGGAACAGATGTTAAATTATGGGAACAAAATGTTACTATTTTACCTAATCAAAATTATTTTTTTACTTTTTGGGTAGCATCGGTAAGTGCTCCACTTAAATCTTTTCAACTTGCTGTTAATGGTACAAAATTAACAACAACTCAAGGTCCAAGTAAGACATTTGCAGTACAGGGACGAACTTTTGATGGATATGATGCACAAGGGTATGCAAAATACATTTATGGAACAATTCTAACAACTTGGCAACAATATGTTGCAACATGGACTTCAACTAGTGCGACAACAGCTAGTATTTCTATAATTCAACCTGGAATTGCAACTTCAACACAAGGAAATGATTTTATAATAGACAAAATTTCTTTTATAAATGGATGCCAAAATGTATCTACCAAAAGTAAACCAATTTTTGCTTCAGATACAGTTAATATTTGTGCCTCTACTGTAAATTCTGTAAATCTTTCAGCGAGTTATGTAGAACCTTCAGGTGGTAATTCAGGAAACAATACATACTCATGGTATCTCAATGGGAGTACCACACCAATTACTGGGCAAACTTCCCTGAATTATAATGGCGTTACTGTAGCTGGTTCATATAGAATTTGTGTTGATGATCCTGATAATGGTTGTCCTGTTAGTGCTACAGTGGTTGTCAACAAAAGTATTAAACCAACATTGGGTGATGTGGTTTTATGTAGTCCACCAACGGCAACATTAACTCCTGTAGTTGTTCCTACGGGAACGTTTAATTATGTTTGGTCAGGTGCTGGATCTGGTACTGCTGCTAGTTGCTTAGCTGCAACATCAGGAGCTTATACAGTTACAGTTACAAACCCAAATGTTCCTGGATGTTCTGGCTCTGCTACTTCTAACGTTACTTCAAAAATACCAACAGCCCCTACTAATTTAACTTATTGTGAAGGGGGCGGTACTCCTACAAATTTGGTTGTAGGTGATGGTAAAAAATACAATTGGTATAAAGATGCCTCAATGGGAACACTAACTACTGTTACAAATAATGGAACAGTTACAGCATCTTGGACTCCTGACATTGGTACCACAGGAGATCAAATTGTTTATATTCAAAGTAATGAAACTTCTGCATTTCCAGGAAATCCTAAGATTCAAACTACTGCACCAACTGGTCATGGTGGTATTACAGCTGTTATAGATATCACAGCTACACAAATAATCAATTTGAAATCAGTTGATTTGGTATTTAAAGATTCCCCAGCTACAGGTATTATAACTTTAAACAATGGAACCACAACATATTCTACAAATGTAACTGCATCTTCAGCAACTACAATGACCATCCCTTTAGGTTGGAATTTAAATCCAGGGACATATAAGTTAAATTACACGGGTACTTCTTTAGCTGAATTTGCATGGGGACAAAATCCAAGTGTAACTAGTATTGCGGGAGCAGTTTCTGTAAACGATGCAACAGGTAAAAATAATTTTTTTAATTTAGTTTTTGAACAATCTGCTGCTTGTGATCCAATGCCAGTAATTGTAAAAGCGGTGTCTTGTTGTACAAAACCTGTTATCACCACCCAACCGGCAGCAGTGACCAAATGTGAGGGTGCTTCAACTTCCTTTACGGTTGAAGCGACAGGCGCTAATTTGTCTTACCAATGGCAAATTGAATCTGCTACACCGGGTACTTTTACTGATTTGACGAATACGGGTGTTTATACCAATGTTACAACGGCCACGATGAACATTTCGAATGTTACGGGTTTGACAGGTAAAAAATACCAGGTAATTGTTAAAACAAACGGTACTTGCCCTGCTACTTCAAGTGCAGCGACTTTAACGGTCAACCCAACCCCAGCGACGCCAACCATTACCTCTAGTTTAACACCGAGTACGTCTTTTGCTTATTGTGCAGGTTCGACTATGGCCTTAACAGCAGCAACAACTACCACAGGAACGGCGACTTGGACTTGGGTAACCAAACAAGGAACGTCTACTACGGCTACCAATACTGCCAACAAAACAGGCATTACCTCCTCAGAGGCGGGTTTGTATGAAGTAACGGCAACGATTAACAGTTGTGTGAGTGCAAAAGGTTCAGCAACGGTAGCGGTAACGGTATTGCCAGTGGCCACAGTGGCAGCCACACAATCGATATGCTCAGGAGCGGCGATGGCAGCGACTACTGTTTCTTTAAATCCTACTACGGCTAAGTTTGATTGGAATACGACGACTACGGCTCCTACAGGTGCTGCTACAGGAGCAAGCCCAACGTCAGGTACGGCAGTAGCCCATCTTACGGATTTGGCACAAAGCACTTTACAGGTTCCTAATGGTACAGGTTCAGGTACCTATACATTTACGATTACGCCAAAAGACGGCGCTTGTACAGGTACAGCAGTAACACATGTGGTGACCGTGAAAGCCAAACCAGCCAAACCAGTACCTACCAACGATGGTCCTTATTGTGAGGGTAAAAATATTACTTTAAAATCTAATGTCGCTCCTGCTTTAGCAGCAAGCTGGAACTGGACTTTTGGTGCTTCGACAACTTCTATTAGTACGGAACAAGACCCAGCAGCATTTGCCTCTACTTCAGCCAGCAGTGGTTATTACCATGTGGCAGTTACCAATACCAATGCATGTGTAAGTGATACAGGTACTACGAAAGTAGTCGTGAACACTTCCCCAATAGCACCGGCAGTTACCGCTTTTAGTGCCTGTAAAAATGAAACAGGCTTAACGCTTGCAGCCAATGCAACAGCTTTATCAGGCAACACCTTGGTTTGGTATGGTACAACAGCTACAGGAGGTACAGCCAGTGCAACAGCATCCACGGTGGTGACTACTGCCATTACCCCTCCAGCAATATTCTATTATGTAAGTCAAAAAACAACGGCTTCTGGTTGCGAAAGTGCACGTAGCCCTATTCAAGTAACCATTAATGATTTGCCTGTTTTAACAGCAACAGGTGGAACATTCTGTAAAACGACCCAATCAACGATTACTTTAAATGCCGCAGGTGGTAAAACTCCTTATACTTACCAATGGTCAGCCTCTCCAAACAATGCACAGGTAACAGGCCAATCCAATGTGGTGGTATTTACTGCAGTAACAGATATCAAACAAACCTTATCAACAACAGCAGCAACGAATCAAAGCCAAGATTATAAGGTAGACATTAAAGATGACAATGGCTGTGTAGCAACATCGACGGCAACTTTAGTAGTTGACCCATGTCCTTTTAAAGCAGACTTTAGTTTGAGTG
>CALPQG020000018.1 GCA_943325655.2 Bifidobacterium breve
AAATGTAAACGAGTCTACATGCTATTTAGAAAATTAATAATTAAGTCCATTTGCCTCAAGGATTGAGGCATTGTTTTTTGGGGCAAAGTGCCACGTAATAAGTTAAGAAAAGATCAGCGATTAGCTGTATCATCTGATTGATCAGCGTTCCATGTTATATTCTTAGAATAAAAACAAAATTGTACACAGATTTGGCGGATTAAGCAGATCTTGACGGGTTAAAAAGTAACAAAGATGCTATTAAAGTCTTTCATCCAATTTATAATTAAAAAAACTACAGCGAAGCTACATTAAAATACCACATTTTCAGAAAGCTTTCTTAAATTTAGGCATAATATAAAATTCTTTGAACAAAACACTTTACACCCAGCTGATTAAAAACAAAGCCAAAGCACTTGGCTTTGAGTATTGTGGGGTTTCTAAAGCCGAATTTTTAGAAGAAGAAGCGCCACGTTTAGAAAACTGGCTCAACAAACAAATGCATGGAGAAATGGCCTATATGGCCAACCATTTCGACAAGCGCTTGAATCCACAATTGTTGGTAGATGGCGCCAAGTCTGTGGTTTCATTGTCGCTAAATTATTTTCCTGAAAAGGAAATTATTGCTGATTTTAAGATCTCCAAATATGCTTATGGTATTTATTATCATTTGGTAATCAAAGAAAAACTGAAGGCTTTACTTAGCCATATTATAGAAGAAATTGGAGAAGTACACGGTCGTGTTTTTGTAGACAGCGCTCCGGTTATGGATAAGGCCTGGGCTAAGAAAAGTGGCTTGGGTTGGATGGGGAAAAACACCAACCTCATCAACAAAAAATCAGGGAGTTTTTTCTTTTTGGCTGAACTCATTTTGGACCTTGAACTGGAGTATGATGGTGCTATCAAAGATTATTGTGGTACCTGTACGCGCTGCATAGACGCTTGCCCGACCGATGCCATCACTGAACCATATATTGTTGATGGAAGCAAATGTATTTCCTATTTTACCATTGAATTAAAAGAACAAATACCACTTGAAGTAAAAGGCAAATTTGAAAACTGGGTTTTTGGATGCGATATTTGTCAGGATGTTTGTCCTTGGAATAAATTCAGTAAACCGCACCAAACAGAAGCATTTAATCCGAAACCTGAGTTAATTGGAATGACTACAAAAGACTGGGTGGAAATTACAGAAGAAGTTTTTAAAACTGTTTTTAAAGACAGTGCTATTAAACGTACAAAGCTGGAAGGCATTAAGAGGAATATTTCCTTTCTAAAAAATGATTAAATTTTTATTCAATACTCCAAAGCTTCAAACATTCGTCTTCTTTGGAAGTCATTTCTTTTTTGTCTTTTGGATTTTTGTCTTTGAAACCTAACAAATGAAGTGTTCCATGAGAGAGTACACGCAATAATTCAGTTTCAAAACTCACTTTAAAAATAGACGCATTTTCACGTATCCTGTCAATACTTATAAAAATATCTCCTTCTATTGTATTTTCTTCTTCTGAATTATCAAAAGTAATAATATCAGTAAGGGTATTGTGGTTTAGATAATCAATGTTAATTTTTAATAAATAGTCATCATTACAAAAAATAAAATTTAATGCTGACAGTTTAAAACCATAAGAATTAATAATTTGAGTTAACCAATCTCTAACCTTAAGTTTTTGCTTAAGGATAAAATCAATTTCTTCAGAGGTAAATGTAATTTTAGACGCCACTCCATTACAGGTTATAAACCATTTCAACCGCAGCACCATTTTTAGAGAAGTTAACTTCATCACAAAGGTTTTGCATCAGGAAAATGCCTCTTCCGCCTGGTTTTTCAATGTTTTCAGGAGCAGTTGGATCAGCCAAATTATTGAAATCGAATCCAGGACCTTCATCTTCCACTAAAAATTTAATTTTATTGTTGTCTAAAATTAAGGATAAACTAACGTTTTTATCTTTATCGCAAGCATTGCCATGTCGAATCGCATTGTTCACAGATTCAGTTACAGCAACCATTATATTTGCATACAAGTCGTCGCTGATTTTAAATTGTTCTTTTGCATTGTCAATAAAGCTTTCTACTATGCGAATATTTTCAACTAAAGAGGGTATTTGAATGTTTACGGTGTTCATTACTAATAATTTGTTACAATATTAACATCATTTTTCTATTTTCTTAAAATAATCACCAACTTCTTGTTTAAAATATTGGGTGAAGTTGGGGGAAACAGTTTTTAAGAGTTCTATTTGCTTTTCTTTTTGTTTCAAGTATTTGGAAAACGAAGGAGGGATAGAAACATTTTGTTGCTTAGCCACTTCTGATTCTCTTCTTTCTTCTGTTTCACGTTCTCTAACCGACTTTTCAGCTTCAAGTAAACGGGTCAAAATTTCTTGTTGGCGTTCTATCGTTTGTTGGGTAATTTGTCTGTTAATAATATCTTCTTCGGTCTTTTCCATTTTTTCGGCAAGCTTACCCAAGTTACCTCCAGCTTTCTTACCGTCCTGCCCCATTTCGTTTTCCAATTCTTTGAGGGCATTCCTGATTATTTCTTGACGAGCCGCCATTTTAGCCAACTCTTCACTCATTTGCTGGCCAGATTTTCCTTTTTTACCCAGTTGTTGCATTTGAGCATTCAACTGTTTTTGCAATTCCCCAAGACTTGGCTTTTTCCCTTTTCCTTTTCCTCCCGGTTTTTTACCCGGTTTATTACACATGCCATCTCCTTGTTTTGCATTGGCAGCCTGGTCTTGCATTTGTTTCAACACATTGCTCAGCATCAATGCAAGGTTATTGATTGAAGTCATGGCAAATTGTTGTTTACCAGAAGCTACATCAGCCCTACGCTGTTTGATAGCTTTCACAGACTCATCAATATAATCATTCATTAAACCAACTTCTTTGGTAATAAAAGGCTTAATTTTGATGACACGTTTAGACAAAGCGAACAAACTGTCTTCAATTACCCTCGCATCATCCTTGAGTTTGAGTTGAGACTGGCTAAGTTGTACGTACAGAGGATCCGTTTGGTTTACGTTTTTAAAACTTTTCATCAATTCTTCCTGATCAAAAGAAAGTTTTAGTAAATTTTCTAGAATGGCACGTAAAGCAGCAATATCTTCTTCAGCTTCTTCTTCGGACATTTTCTGTTGCATACTGGCCATATCCTGAGCCATTTGCTTCATTTTTTTGGCCGCACTTTTCTGACTTTTAGCCGCTTTTCCTTGTTGGTTTTTTTCTAATTGTTCGCTGCTTTTCTCCTGATCCTGCTTAATATCTTCCTCAGATTTTTCAGTATTTTCTAAGTCATGCTTGTTTTCAAGTGTCTTGTTAATGTCAGAAAGGTCTTTGTTTTCTTTTTGTAATTTTTCAAACTCCTTATTCAATTGTTGTTGTTTGTCGAGTTGCTCTTTGGCATCTTCCTTTTTCTGTTCGTTATCTTTGGCCAATTGTTCCTGTTTCTCCGCCAATTCATTCAGTTTTTGAATATTCTTTTCCAACTTATCCTCAAACTTCATTTGTTTCAACATTTCCAAAGTACGTTCAAGGTCTTTGGATAAGTCTTCATCTTTGTTTTTTAACTTTTCTAAACGTTCTTTTATTTGTTCATCTTTATTTTTTTCTGCAAGCATTTTTTGCAGGTCTTCCATCAATTTTTTTGTTTCTTCATCCAGCAATTCATTGACAAGTTTTTGAATTTCTAAATTCTTCTCCGCAATCTCTTGGTTTTCAGATTTGTCAAAACGTTTCTTTTTCTCGAAAGCATTTTCAGCCTCCTTCTGCATATTTTCTACTGATTTCTTTAGTTCTTCCTGTGTTTTCAGCAACTCATCAATTTGCTTTTTGTCTTCATAACTGAGGGATTTTTTACCTTTCAGTTTGTCTTCCAGCTTTTTAAGGTTCTTTTTAAGTTCCTGCGCTTTGTCTAATGTTTTGTCAAGACTGTTTTCAGATTTGTCCAATGCTTTTTCTACCTCTTTGGCAATGGCCTCTGTAGATGGAATTTTAAATTGATAAATCGTTGATTTGGTTGTTTTCGGACCATTGAAACCGTCATTGTCAGTTACTTTTACAAAATACTCCAGCTTTTGACCTGGTTGTAAATTCAAACTGTCAAATGACCATTTATAAAAAAAACTTTGACTCAACTGCGCCTTGTTTATCTTTATCGGAATGGTTTTATAACTGCTATTGGAAGACAATTTATAACAAAGACTCAAGTTTGTAAATCCATAATCATCGGTGATATTTCCTGCGACCACTATGAAATTATAATACAGCGTATCTTTGAATTGCTCTAAATCTATACTCGGAAACTGATCAGGAATGGTTGAAATAGCATATTCAATTTTATCCTTATTTAAAAAATTACTGTTTTTAAGTTTGATGGAATATTGGTGTGATTTATCAATTAACTTTTTAAATACAAATGCATCATCATTTTCTTTATGCGCATAATAACTAAATTTTGCCCCATCAAAATTAATCAAGGCACTGTCAGAAGCTTCCGTTCTTAACAACCAGGTAATTGTACTTCCGGCAGGAACAGTGACATTTCCTATATTCTCCAATTCATCCGCTGGCTTATTGATATAGGCTGGATATTCTATTTTAACATCGAAGTTGGCCAAATTGGGCCTTGCCATCATTTCTAAGGTATAGGTGTTGGAAGTAAACCCAGATGCTTCGAATTGAAATGGTATAGAAGATTGTATGTTGTTAAATGTATATTGGTAAGAAGCGTCTGTAAGTTTCTCCATTTTAACCCTGCGGTTTTGAAAAACAAGGTACACCTGATCTGGCAATGCATTGCCTTTCAAACTCAGTTTCAATTGAAAATCTTCATTTTTAAAGCTGGTCAAATCCTGGTTTTCAATAATGAAGTCAAATGGAGCTGGTTCTTTAAATTTTGTAGTAAAATTTACGATTCGTGTGGTGCCTTCTGAAAACAATTGAGGTATCGCCAACAAGCCGATAAACAACAATAGCGAAGGTATGATGGCGTATTTTAAATATTTTTTATTGACTCCAAAATCAATGGCATTCGAAAATGGGATCCAGGAAATACTTTTACTTTTTTGTTCAATACTGGCAATCAACAGCTCATTTTGAGAATCATCTTGTTTTTCAAGCTGAAGTATATTGAGCAATTTATCTTTGATTTCGGGAAAGTATAAACCTATCTGTTTTGCCGCCTCGTCGTCAGAAAGTTGTCCATGGATATTGTAAAGTTTGTAAACCGGAATAAAAATATACTGCACCAAAGTATACAACAACAATATAATAAACCCAAAGAACATAAAAGCACGAATGACGTTTCCAAAACGCATCCAGTATTCTAGCACATTGATAAAAATATAAGCACTAAAAAGTATAGCCAAAGTGAATATTACTCCCTTCAATAATTGATTGAGGTAATACTTTTGCTTGTAAGCCTGCAACTGTACTTTTAAAATGTGTGATGAACTTTGCATGAAATTAATTATCGTCCAATAAATAAAAAAATAGTAAAATCACAAAAGCCCTGAAAATTAATTTCAGGGCTTTTAAAGAACGTGATAATGTTGCAATTATTTTTCTTTAACCTTTTTTGTTTTTTCAATATACACCTCGGAATAATCTCTGATTTGCATTGGGTTATTTGGGAAGTTTTTGATGTATGATTGTACCAATCTATAACCTTCGTCATACCACAATACAATGATCGGTGCATCTGACATCAATATTTGTTCTGCCTTGAGGAATTTTCTGTTGGCTTCTTCAATGCTTTTGGCAACCAATGCTTCTTCGTATAACTTGTCAAATGCTGGGTTTTTGTACCTTGCAAAGTTTGGATAAGATTTGGTATTAGGACCTGTTGGAACATCTTTGCCATAAAACAAGGCTAAGAAGTTTTCAGGACTAGGGAAATCCGCTCCCCAACCTGTATAATAGAAGCTTGTTTTGCCTCCAATCATGTTTTCAACCAAAGTCGACAAAGGAATAATTTCTAATTTGATATTTACATTCAAATTTTCTTTCAATTGTTTTTGCACTTCAATGGCCACATTAGATTTTCTATCTCCGTCAGAGTTCAACTGAAGTACAATTTCAGGGAATCCTTTTCCATTAGGATAACCCGCTTTTGTCAAATAGTATTTGGCTGAATCTAAATTTAAAGTGTATCCTCTGATACTGTCAATTGGGTAATTGGCAAAAGATGGTGGCGTGATACCGTGGAAACCTGGCGCATAACCTTCTCCATTCAATACATATTCAAGAATTTTTTCCCTGTCAATGGCAAATGAAAATGCTTTTCTAAGGTTCTTGTTTCTAAATAATTCACCAGTATTTAAGAACGACATGAACAAAGTAGACATCTCTGGTTTTCTTTGTAATTCATATTGGCTGTATTCCCCATTTTCATTTGAACCAGTTTCTTCTAAAATTTCGATGATGTACTCCGTTGGCAAACGGTAAATCATACTGAAGTTGCCTTTTTTGAACTCAAACAATTCAGTTTTTTTATCCCTTAAGAAACGAATATCAACTGCATCTAAGAAAGGTAATTTATTACCAAACTCATCTTTGTTGTGGTAGTTGTCATTTTTCTTTAAGATGATAGAAATGTCATCATCAATATTTTGCAGCATAAATGGACCCGTTCCAATTGCTTTCGTTCTCATTTCTAAGCCATATTTTTCGTAGGCTTCTCTTGGAAAGATAAATGTAAAAGGACGAGCCAGGTTAAATAAAAAGATAGAACTTGGTTTATTCAATAAAATCTGAAACGTAAAATCATCAATTATATTAATGCCTTCTAATTCTTTTGCTGGAGTTTTCCCACCTGCAGAAGCTGCAAAATAGTCATTTGATCCTTTAAGAATGTCTTTGAAAACACTTCCGAATCCTTGGTTGTTTGGGTTTTGCGTACAAAGGAGTGTGAAACAATATTTAACATCACTAGAGGTTAATTGTCTTCCTTTACCACCTTGGAAACATGGGTCATTGTGAAAAAGAACTCCTTTTTTTAATTTGAAAGTATACACTGTTCCAGTAGAATCCACTGTATAGTCATCAATCAAACATTTCTTGATACTTAGGTCAGACGGGTCAAACTTTAATAACCCTTCGTAAATTTGACTTGAAACCCTAGTAGAAACAGCGTCAGTGATGTTGTGAGGGAATAAAGTTTTAATGAATTCAGATTCATTGATTTTAAAAACGCCACCGTAATAACGTCCACCACTTGCTTTTCTTAGGTTGTTGTCACCATCATCTTTTGATCCTTTTTTGCATCCTGAAAGGGCACCAATCAAACCAATTATACCAGCAACAAACAACAATTTTAAAATACTTTTCATCATATATTCTTATTATACCTATGTAACAGCTATTAAAAACCAATGCTTATCAGGAAGAATTTATGTTTTTTCCTATTTCGCACTATAAAGTGTTAAATTTATAAAGTAGCATCCACAAAACAAAAGATTTTTGATTTATTATGCAATTTCAAGTAAAACAGGGCAATGATCTGAGTGAATAGCGTCACTGAGGATTGCAGTTCTGAGTAAACGGCTTTCTAACGGTAAAGTTGCCATTTGGTAATCTATTCTCCAACCTAAATTTTTTTTCCTAGCCCCAGCTCGGTAACTCCACCAGGTATAATGATGTGGTTCAGGATTGTGATGTCTGAAAGTATCAATCAATCCAAGCCCCATAAATTTACTCAGCCATTCCCTTTCCTCAGGCAAAAAACCAGAAGATTTGGCGTTTGATTTTGGATTATGGATATCAATGGGTTGATGGCAAATATTATAATCACCGACAACAATTAAATTTGGAATTTGTTTTATCAATGCATCGGTATACGTATAAAAATCGTCCATCCATTCGTACTTAAAAGCTTGACGTTCTTCACCACTTGAGCCTGAAGGCATATACACATTCAATACAGAAACATCTTCAAAATCTATCCTGATGGCTCTTCCTTCAACATCATATTTATCAATGCCACAACCGATTTCTACATGTTTTGGTTTTAATTTTGTGAAAATTGCAACGCCACTGTAGCCTTTTTTTTGTGCCGAATGCCAATAGGAGGTATAACCCAAAGCTTCAAAAACGTTGATGTCTATTTGATCGATATTGGCCTTGATTTCTTGTAAACACAATACATCAGGATTAGAAGCTTTTAACCAATTGATAAAGCCTTTGTCTATCGCTGACCTTATACCATTCACATTGTAGGTAATAATTTTCATTTCAACAGCTTCATGTGTTTTTAGAAATATTTAATAGCAAAGAAATCCCCTATTTTACAAAAACATTTTTAAAACTATTTAAAGTTTCATCAGTACCGAGAATAATCATGATGTCATTTTCCCCAAAAATAGTTTCAGGTTTAAAAGGCAAAAAGCCTTTAACATTGTCTTTAAAACCCACAAGCGTTACACCGGTATTCGTACTAATTTCCAGTTCTTTGATACTCTTGTCTCTGAATTGTTCTTTTATTTGGTTAAAATTATACTCTTCTAACCTGATTGACAAATCGTTGTCTCCACTCAGCAACTCCATAAATTCAATTACTTCCGGTTTGGTAATTAACCTAGCCATAAAAGTACCTCCAATAACATCAGGAAGAATCACATTGGTAGCACCGGCATGGTATAATTTTTTCTCAGAACTAGGTTCAGATGCCCTTGAGATAATTTTAATTTTTGGATTTAATTCTCTGGCAGTAAGGGTAATAAAAACATTGGCAGCATCTGATGAGGTAGCAATAATAAGTACAGATGCGTTTTTAATTCCTGCCCTAATCAATACGTCTTCATTGGTGGCATCACCGCAAACAAAATCGTATTCTACCTGATCAGGAAAACGACGGGGAACTTCAGTATTGGAATCTATGATTACAAATTTCTTTTTGTTGCGATGCAATTCTTCACAGGTGTGAGATCCATTGCTCCCGTAACCACAAACGATGATGTGGTTACTTAAATTACTCAGGTGTTTTTCGAACATATATTTTTGGTAGATGGACATTAATTTACCTTCAAACACAAACTTACTGATCACAGAAACTACGTAGGCAAAAATAATTAAATTTAAAATGATATAAATGGCCGTAAAAACCATGCCTCTGTCTGATAACAAATGAACTTCCGTAAATCCTACCGTGGAAATGGTGATTACAGACATGAACAAAGCTTCTAACAAAGTATAATCTTCAATGATCATAAAGCCAGAAATCCCTATAAAAAGGCTCATGAACAGAAGACCAATGGCGATTAAAAGCCCCCTAAGTTGTTTACGAATTGTCAATTCTATTTACTATTTAATATTGGCAAGGTATAAATTTAAATTTACAATACGTTTAATATAGAATTACGGTTTTGTATAATTCAAACACAAGGCAATCTTTCATTCATCTCAAGAATTTAAAATAGCATATATACAAGAAATTTGTAAAGATTTGGGGAATGATAAAAGCAATTACAACGAGGCCAATTGTTCTTCTTTTTTTCTGGCTATGAGGATCGGAATGTAGCACAAACCACCAATCACCAGTACATAAAGCAATTGTGTTTCATGAATCAAAACAGCCATGACACTGCCTTGTTCAAGGGTTAAGCCATAAATCAACAAGGCTTGAGCCACCAATGAATGGTACGCCCCCATTCCTCCACCAGGCACAGGTACGGAACGACCAATAGTGCCCACCACCATGATCATCAAGGCCGCTTTCCAACCCAAATGGGCAAATTCAGGCAAAGCATAAAACCATAATTGGGACATAAAATAATAACCCACCCAGATTAAAACGGTATACACCAAAAATAAAGGCAGGTCTTTCATTTTTACTAAAGTCTTCAACCCTTCCCACATTTCATTTGAAAAATCATCTATTTTGCTGTTTATTCCCGTGGCTTCAATTTTCTTTTCAAAGATTTTAAAGAGGATAAAAATGACTCCAAAACCAGCCAAAATATAGAGTTTGTATTCTTTCATCACGCCACCTTTGGAAAAAGAATTTCTGATGGGCATCCAAATTTTGTCCATCCAAAAACCGCCTAATTCATCGTATTGGGTAAATAACGTAAATCCTACCAGTAAGGCCAGACAAGTGGTATCAACCAAACGCTCCACCAGTACTGTTCCAAATGAAACATTGAAAGGCACATTATCTGTTTTTTTCAAAGAGAGACATCTTGAAAATTCTCCTCCACGAGGAATGGCATTGTTTACAAAATAGCCAAACATCAAATTGGTAAAGCTACTCACAATGCCGACCGGGAAACCCAAGGCTTTCAACATCAATTGCCACCTCATAGCCCTAATGATATGGTTTAACAAACTCACTGCCAACACAATCAAGAGCCATTTCAGTTCTACCTTTTTCAGGGAATTCCAAATCTCCGTAAGATTTAAGTCTTTAAAAGTATAGTACATCAACCCCACGCCGGCCAACAACCAAATTACCAATTGAAATCTTTTAAAGAATATTTTCATTTTATGAGTTTGGGGTATTTTTGTTTAGTTCAAACATTAACATGAATGAAGATTACGGTAAACTTACAACTTAAAGTCCAATTACAGTTTTACCTTTAGGATATTTTACGGTAAATCTAAAACCGAACTTTTGCGTTTCAGTGGTAGCAAGGTTAAGTTTCCAGGTTATTTTTCCTGTTTCTTTGTTCAATTCAGCACCACCTAATTCTAATATTTCAACTTCAATTTCATTGTTTTTGGAAACAGGAATCTGGTCTTCAATCACCAAAGAAATAGAATCTTTTTTGGCATTGCGCGCCTCAATTTCATACGCGTATTCCACTTTTCTATTGCTTCCAATTAATTTTTTGCTGGTAAAATCTTTGATGGTTTCACGTTTCACAATCACTTTTTTATCCCTTCCCAAAGAAACCATTAAAGTATCATCTGTATTGGACAAATCTAAAAAGGTTTCGCCTACAAAAGTGCCTTCAAAATACACATTCGCATTTCCAGCGACAAGGTTATATTTTTCCCAATTGGTCAATAAGGCTACCAGAAATACATCATGGTCAAGTTTTGGCGTGGTATAATGTTTGTATTCCACAGGGAGTTGAAAAGTTTGCACGTCCATAGACACATAATTTCCATCAGAAGGAACGGAATATGGCACCGCAATATCAAATTCAACGCTCATGGTATTTTCTGTAACTACCACATAATCAGCCATAGAACTGGCCTCCATCAACACCGTTTTTTCCATGCTGTTGGATTCACTTCTCTCCATTCCTTCAAAGGATGGACACAATGCCATTTTCCCCCTGCTCTTGTATTTTTTCTTCATCTCTTCCTGAATATCCAAATTCCAGGTGGACAGTTCAGGTTTGATTCCACCGGCAGTTGGATTTCCGGTCGACAATTTAATGTTTACCCTTTCCCAATCTACACCCGTATTTTGATACACATTGGCTTTATAAATCAACTGAATTGGAGAAGACGTATTTTTACTGCGCAAATCATAAATGGGAGACCAGCCAGCATTTGCAACCAAATAAGTAATTTCTAAACCAATCGTAGTTCTGATTTTGGCTGATACCGTTACTGTAATTTCTGTACTAGGTTTGTCTTGTTGTGTTCTAAGTGCCTCCAACTGGTTTTTAAAATTGTTATACAGCACTTCTTTTTTAAGTATGTCTCTTTCCGATTTGGATTTAGAAGTTCTTATTTCTGTCAATCTATCCCTGAACAAATCCAGGTATTCCTCAAATTCATCAGCAGTAAGTGCTTTATCTTTCCCACCAACCTGTTGGTTTGCTAGGATCATCTCTTCTTCTTTCGCCAAAATATGGGCTTTGTCTTTTAAATGTTCCAGTGCTAATTTGATTTTTTCAGTGGTGTCTTCTAGGGACATATATTCCGCTGATTTTTTTGATTGTTGTATATAATTCACTTTTTGCTTCACGCCCAAAATCACAAAATCACCCTTCCCTGTGACCTGAATACTGTTTTGTTCTACAAATTGCGATAAACCAGGAACCGTAATTTCTGTTACCCCAGCTTCAATTACCGCAGTCGCCGTATTCACCAGCTGGGCTTTACTTTGAAAAACAGTTACCTGTTTGATGTCAGAATTGACTTGTTTTTTGTCTTGTCCAAAACTCAGTTGAACAACAAACAAGGGAATAAATAGCATAAAGAATTGTTTCATTTTATTTTTTTTAAATTTAATTGAATTAACCATTTGTTAGCTTCATTTTAGATACCTTTTGACTCATACTTTGTACATAGTATTTTTTTTCTTGTACAAAAGCAAATAAATTTGTAATTCGTACACTCAATAGAACGCCCTAATAGCATGTATAAGTATTCCTACCTGAAAGATTTATCCGAACAAGTATTTTTGAAAATGGGTGCAAACCCCGAAGATGCCACTTTGGCTGCAAAAGTTTTACTTTCAGCAGACTTAAGAGGCGTTGATTCTCACGGTATTGCTAGACTTTCAGGCTATATCAGGCTTTGGGAAGCATCAAGAGTGAATGCAACTCCAAAGGTAAAAATAGTTCACGAAACTCCAAGCACAGCAACCGTTGACGGAGATGCAGGTTTAGGTTTAGTGGTAGCACCACAAGCCATGCAAATTGCCATTGACAAAGCAAAGATAGCAGGGAGCGGTTGGGTATCGGTAAAAAATTCGAATCATTTTGGGATTGCCGGTTACCATGCCATGATGGCTTTGGAAAATGACATGATAGGAATTGCCATGACCAATGCCAGTCCATTGGTAGCGCCCACTTTTTCTGTAGACAGAATGCTTGGAACAAACCCAATTGCAGTGGCCATTCCTGCATTACATCAACCACCATTCGTGGCTGATTTTTCTACCACAACAGCAGCCAATGGGAAATTAGAAATATTGCAAAGAAAAAATTTGGATGCGCCTCTGGGATGGATTCAAGACAAAGACGGCCTTACTACACCCGATGTGCATGCCCTAAAATCAGGAGGTGCTTTATTGCCTTTGGGTGGAGACAGGGAACACAGTAGCCACAAAGGTTATTGTTTGGGGTCAATCGTGGATATTTTTTCTGCGGTATTTTCAGGTGCCAATTATGGCCCATGGGTGCCGCCATTTGTAAGCTTTTTGCCTTTACCCGAAAATCCAGTTGGAGAAGGAATTGGTCATTTCTTTGGGGCATTTAGAATAGACGCTTTCAGACCAGCCGACGAATTTAAAGCCCACATGGACAATTGGATTGGTGCCTTTAGAAATGCTAAAACAGTCGCTGGACAAGAAAAGGTATTGATACCCGGAGATCCGGAAAGAGAAATTCAGGCGGAAAGATTGGCTCAAGGAATACCCTTGTTAAAACCAGTGGTGGAAGACCTAAAAGCACTTGCCGAGAAATTCGGAATGGTGTTTGAAAAGGTATAAATTCTCTACAACTAAATCATGAATTCATATAGCCCTGAAAATTTTCCATAGGTCAGTTTCAAAAACCTGTAGTGCCCACAAAGCAACTGCTTGATTCCTATATCACTGACATTGAAACTTTTCCTGCAAGGTTAAAAAAGCTATTTTAAATCTTTCTAACCAGCAATTAGATACTCCATACAGACCTGAAAGCTCGTCTATAAGGCAGGTCGTGCTCCATTGTGCGCATAGTCACATGAACAGTTTGGTCCGTTTTAAACTTGCATTTACTGAAAATAACCCTATCATTAATCCGTATTTTGAAGACCGATGGCTGATTTGGCAGACAGTATTTCAATGGATGTAGCACCTTATTCAGCTATTAGAAGGTATTCATACAAGATGGTTAGTTTTACTAAAATCGCTTTCTGCATCCGAATTGGGTAAAACGTTCATTCCTCCTGAACATGGATAAAACAATTTGTTTAGATGAAAATATTGGCATATACGCATTGCCTTGTAACCATCATTTGGCGCATATCAACCTTATTGCAACTAAAAATTAAAATACCTGTGAGGCTTTGAACAAAATAAGCTATTTTTGTAACAGACCTTATCTCATGGAAATAACAAATAAACACAAAGCTGGTTTTGTAAGTATTATAGGCAAACCCAATGTTGGAAAATCTACTTTAATGAACGTGCTTGTTGGTGAGCGCTTATCTATTATCACTTCCAAAGCCCAAACTACCAGACACCGTATTCAGGGTATTATTAATGGTGACGACTATCAAATCATATATTCTGACACTCCAGGTATTATAAAACCTGCTTACGAGCTTCACCAATCAATGATGAACTTTGTAAGTTATTCTTTAGAAGATGCTGATGTAATCCTTTTCGTTACAGACATTTATGAAAAATTTGATGAAGAAGATGTTATCATCAAGTTACAAAAAACTGAAACGCCTGTATTTTTAATTATCAATAAAATTGACATTGCTTCTCAGGAAGACATTGACGAAAAAACGGCTTATTGGAAAGAAAAAATCAATCCAAAAGAAATCATTTGTCTATCGGCTTTAAAGGAAATCAATACCAGTACTGTATTGAGTAAAATCTACCAATACTTACCGGAGCATCCTGCATATTACCCAAAAGAAGACCTTACCGACAAACCAGAACGTTTTTTTGCTGCAGAAATATTGCGTGAAAAAATATTCTTAAACTATAAAAAAGAAATTCCATACAGCTGCGAAGTAGTGGTAGAAGAATTTATTGAACGTGAAGACATTATTAAAATCAGGGCCATCATTTATGTGGAACGCAAAAGCCAAAGAGGCATATTGATTGGTCACATGGGTGAATCAATTAAGAAAACCGGTATTATGGCTCGTGAAGAAATGGAGAAGTTTTTTGAAAGTAAAATATACTTAGAAACACATATTAAAGTAGAACCAGAATGGAGAACCAAACCTCAGGCCTTGTCTAAATTTGGGTATACTCAGAAAGATTAGGCACATTACGCCATACTTCAAAATTCATGTTTTATTTTTTAATGAATTTTGAAGTAGGGTAAACGCCTGCATTTTTGCCCATAATTTATGCCCTTTGCTAATTATCCATAAAAATCAATTGTTTACGCAATGTTTCGGGTCACACGATAAAGTTGGGGAGAAGTATTGTAATCATAATTTGTTTAAAAGTAGATGTTGGTTTGCATATAACACTTTTTGTGTTTTTTTAACAGCATTTAGCTTAATCGTCTCAGATATAATGTTTATGTTTTGGATTGATTTATATATAT
>CALPQG020000019.1 GCA_943325655.2 Bifidobacterium breve
GGCAACTGTACTTTAGAACCACACAAAATGCGAGGCATGTCTATTGGTCTTGATTCTTATCCTGCAACAGGTTTCCCTGCTGAATTTGCGGTCGATAATTTTGTGATTACCGAAGGCGGTCCATTTAAACCTTAATTATAATTTCCTTAATGATATTATTTATGAAAGCATACCATTTTATCCTTATGACCTTACTCGCTTCGGTGTTGTTATGGGGTTGTAAACACAACAATATCGAAAATCAATTAGGCCCTGATTATTGCTCAGTTGTTGAAACACCATTTAAAAGAAATCCTAAAGACACCTTAGATTTTGCAAAATGGGGCGATACTTTGTCAGCTAAAATTTCGGGCAATTTAGAATGGAACATTACCATAAAAGGAAGAACCTCTCGTGCAGTGAAACGTTTTAGCGGGGTAAGTGCCGATGTGCTTAATTATTGGCTAGGCGAAACTGATACTTTGGCCTTTTTTGCCAAAGATGAATGGTGCGACATGACCTTTTCTAACAACTGTCAACCAAGTCAAACGAAGCCTGTTTACCTTAAGTCTAATCCTAATTACAATAAAATCGGTTATTTGCTAGACGATTTTGAAGGCAAGAAATTGAAATATATACAAGGTAAATCTAATGATACCGTTTCTAGTATTTACCAAGGCTTAGATTCATTGTCTTTTCCTGCTATTCAAGGTAAAAAATTCTTGCGTGTAGCAGCCTTACCTAGAAACTGGTATGTGGGTGATTACAACATGAATTTTGTTAAAATATTACCAAATTTAGGGACCAGTGATCCAAACGAAGTGTACCTAAATTTTTTAATCAACAATAATGGAAATAAAACCAATGCAATAGCTTTAATTTTAAAAGAAACGGGAAAAAATAGAACTTTTAAAATTCCAGCAGATAAATTAAACGGTTGGAATATGATTTCTGTTAAACTTTCGGACATGGGCGTAGTAGATGCGAATAAAGTGACGAATGTTATTTTCTCTTTTGGCCCTTCAGAAATTGGTACCCCAGTTGATTTTTCATTAGACTTTGTGATCTTTACCAAAGGGAAACCTTTTATTCAATAAAACAACAAGTGCTTTGTAGAAAAAGGCAGAAAGAGATTTCTGCCTTTTTTTTGGGTATACATTTTTATTGGCTTCATTAATCACATTTTTATTTATATTTGCTTCATGAATGCTACTCAAGAAAAAGCGACTACAGAAGGATCACTCAAGCAGGTGATTGCTCATGCCAAAGAATACGGTTTTGTATTCCCATCAAGTGAAATTTATGATGGACTTTCAGCAGTATATGACTATGGCCCATTTGGGGTTGAATTAAAAAATAACCTTAAAGCGCTGTGGTGGAAAACCATGACGCAACTCAATGATAATATTGTCGGTATAGATGCTTCTATTTTTATGCATCCTACCACCTGGAAAGCTTCTGGCCACGTAGATGGTTTTAGCGATCCGATGATCGACAACAAAGACTCTAAAAAGCGTTACCGTGCCGATGTGCTCATCGAAGAACATGCCGCTAAACTTACTCCAGAAGCAGGATTAGCCCTTGAAAAAGAATTGGCCCGTTTGCTTGAAGCCGATGATTTGAGTGGCGTTTTAGCCTTGATTGTAAGAGAAAATATCAAATGCCCGGTTTCTGGTACCGCCAATTGGACTGATGTGCGTCAATTTAATTTGATGTTTTCTACCCAGGTAGGATCAGTAGCGGAAGACTCTAGTACCATTTACCTTAGACCTGAAACGGCTCAAGGAATTTTTGTTAACTTTTTGAATGTACAAAAAAGTGCCCGTATGAAGGTTCCTTTTGGGATTGCTCAAATCGGAAAAGCTTTCAGGAATGAAATTGTTGCACGTCAGTTCATATTCCGTATGCGTGAATTTGAACAAATGGAAATGCAGTTTTTTGTGCGACCGGGAGAAGAAATGACATGGTACCAACACTGGAAAGCTACCCGTTTAAATTGGCACAAAGCACTTGGAATACCTGAAAATAAATTGCGTTTTCATGACCATGAAAAACTGGCCCATTACGCCAATGCAGCCGTGGACATTGAATTTGAATTCCCTTTTGGTTTCAAAGAGATAGAAGGAATTCACTCAAGAACAGACTTTGATTTAAAATCACACCAAGAATATTCTGGAAAGAAACAACAATATTTTGATTCAGAAATCAACCAAAATTATGTTCCTTATGTGGTTGAAACCTCTGTAGGCGCCGACCGTTTGTTTTTAATGACCCTTTGCAATGCCTATACCGAAGAACTTGTTGGCGAAGGAGAGCAACAAAAATTGAGAACCTATTTAAAATTAAATCCTGCCGTGGCCCCAATCAAGGCCGCTATTTTCCCGGTAACGAAAAAAGACGGTTTACCAGAAAAAGCCCGTTTGATTTTCGATGACCTGAGACTTGATATGAAAGTGATTTATGAAGAGAAAGACAATATCGGAAAACGTTATGCCCGTCAGGATTTGATTGGTACCCCTTTCTGTATTGCAGTAGATTACCAATCACTTGAAGACGATACCGTAACCATTCGTTACAGAGATTCTACTTTGCAGGAACGAATTGCCATCAAAGATTTGAAAGCCAAATTGATGGCTGAAACTTCATTCAATACCATACTTTCAAAGTTATAAGGTTGAATTTGAATGCACCAATTTATAATTCAGCGTTTAACATTTAAAATTTAATTTCAAAATGATTATTAAAACTAAAAAATACCAATTAGCTAAAAATACCTATATCAAAATTGCGCTGGTAAATGCCCTTAAAAAACAATGGTGGGCATTTTTGATTGCCTTAGGAATTTGTGCTTTTACCTTCTTAAGCTATTGGTTTTTAGCTTTAGGGATTTTAGGCGCAGTATTATTTGTGGCCTTTTGGGCAATACAATTTGCAGGAATCACACAAGTGGATCAATACAAAGTGTTGTTTGATAAATACACCTATGAAATTGATGGCCGCCAAATTTTGATCAAAATGAATGACAAACAAGGCATGCAAATGAAATGGGAAAATATTCAAACCGTTGATAAGACCAAAGAAGCCTATATTTTATATGTGTCCAAAGGGCAGTTTGTGTATTTACCTTTTAAAATATTCAATTCAGACAATGACATCAATTTCTTTGAAGCCTTATTAAAAAGAAAAAGTTTGGTGAAGGAATAATAATAATAGCTATAGTTGAATTTTTAGAAAGGAACTTAGACATATAAGCTTTAATGAAATATGTATGGCTTTTCCCTTCGGGTCAGGCTCTCGGCGATGCTATCAAACTAGAGCTACATTAACTTGATTATTAATTGTAGTGTATATTGTATCAACATTAACAGCGATACTAATAGTAGCAATGAATAAGACCTTAGTATATTAATTTGAAGACTAAAATACCCCTTTATTTTCTAATCATTGCCAATACCCCATTGATAAACGTTAATGGATGTGGCGGATAACCAGGTACATACAAATCGATAGGATATTTGTCTAAAAAGCTACGGTTGAGCGATTTTGTGCCTTCAAATATTCCTCCGCTGATGGCATTGGTGCCGGCTAAAATAATGATTTTTGGAAAAGGAATGGCGTCATAACAAATTTGTACCGGTTCAGCCATGTGTTCGGTGATTGGTCCCGAAATCACCATCCCATCGGCATGTCGCGGTGAAGCTACCCAGTCAATACCATAACGACCCATATCAAAGTTTACATTGGAACAGGCATTCAATTCATTCTCATCAGCATTGTCTCCGCCTGCAGATACCTGGCGTAACTTGAGCGAACCTCCAAAAAACTGCTTGATTTCTGCCCTTACTTTATCGGGATCCAGCTTCACACCTTCGGTCATTCCTTCGGCGATAACAAGTCTTTTTCTATCGTTGGTAGCTATTTTATAGTCGTTTGTAAACTTAATCTTTTGTTCCGGACATTCGGATTGACATTCACCACAAAAAACACATTTGCCTAAATCTAGGCTGATACCCTGGGTATGCACGATGGCATCGGTTGGGCAAATATCCACGCAGGCATTGCAACCCTCTCCACAAGCTTTGGTGCTGAGGTGTGGTAAACCTCTATATATCTCGGGCAAAACTGGTTTACTCAAATCAGGAATGTATTGTTTTCCTTGATGAATTAATATATCGATGATGCCCATATTTTTGTTTAGAGTTTAGGGTTTTCAGTACAGGGTTTAGAGTCGCGGGTACTGGGTTTTAGTTCATTTGTTTGAGTAATAGATTTTAGTATAGGCTGAAATTCCTTACTCGGTACTCTATACGCTGTACACTGTACTTAAAGATCGTGTCCACAATAAGATAAATCAAATGTTTTGTTACAGATAGGGAAATCAGAAATTTCGTTGTTCCTTACTGCCAGGGCAAGTGCAAGCCAGTTGTGCATGCTTGGATCCTTTATTTTATAATGTTCCAGTTCGCCTGCAGCATTGGTTACTGCGGTATGGCAAATCTCGCCCCTCCAGCTTTCTGTAAGTGCAATACTAAACTGATTGGGTTTTAAGGCAAGCGTTTGGTAATTGATTTTTTGCTGCGGTTCTGAAATTGGCATGGTATCAAGCAAGCTCAGAAATGTACGAATCAAGGTAATTGATTTTTTAATTTCATGGTCGCGAATGACAGCATGGGAAAGGGTATCACCAGCAATTTGCGTTACAGGTTCATATTTTACGTGTTTGTAATAAGCAAAAGGATGACTTGTACGAATGTCTCGTTTTATACCTGTCGCTCTCGCCGGAACGCCAACGGCACCTACCAAATGCATTTGTTCCTGGGTGATTATTCCTGAACGTTCTAACCTGGCCAATACACTTGGAAGGTGAAACATTTCCTCAGACATTTCTATGTATTTTTTTTCGAAATCATCCAATACTCCGACCAACCTGTCGCACAATGCAGGCGTTAATGGATATGGATTATAGCCTGTTCTAATCAAAGTTCTTGAAAACCTGTTGCCACACCACCATTGAAAATAATTGATGATTGGCGTACGCAATGCGCCAAAAACAGCACTCCCCAATTGGTAGGCTACATCTGTACATAAAGCACTTAAATTTCCTACATGAACAGCAATGCGTTCAAGTTCTAAAGCGATGGACCTGATCAATTCTAATTTTAAATTTTCTTTGATGCCATACAATTGTTCCATGTTTCGGGCAAAAGTATAGGCATGTCCAACCACAGTATCTCCGGCAATTGATTCTGCCAGTAAATGGCGTTGGGACATTTTTGATTTGGTGAGAAATAAATTTTCCGTCCCTTTGTGTTGAAAACCCAATTGAATTTCAAGGTGCAATACATTTTCTCCATTGCACATAAACCTAAAATGTCCGGGCTCTATGACACCAGCATGAATTGGTCCTACGCCAACTTCATGAATTTCATTTCCTGTAATTTTAAAGAAAGGATAATTGGCAATCGTATTATTTTGATCTGCACGGTCATAAGCATAACGCACAGGTTTTAGCCATGGATGGTCTGTAAAATAAATTCCAAAATTTTCATGGATTTCTCTTTCGAAAATATGGAAGGCAAAAATATGATGGGTTAATGATGCCAGGTGATGTTTTTCATGGACATTCAATTCATAAGAAAACAAATAAATAGCAGCAGTGGCATCATCGGCTATCGCGCAAATAAATTTTAAAACTTCCAGGTGTTTCCAGCCATAATACGTCACACAATGACGGTTTTCATCCTGAACCAACAAAGAAACGTCGGTGCTAAAATCATCATAACTGATTACAGGTATGGCGTTTAGGTCGACAGTAGTATTATTTTTGGTTAAAAGGTAGTTCATGAGCTTGTGATTTAATTTACAGTACGTTCCTTATTTTGGTAAATCCTGTACTGCCATTTGAATAAATTCTACTAAAAATGCGGGAGGATAAAGCCCCAGGAAAAATACGATAGAGAGTAATATCCATTGTGAAATGGTTTCATAAGGATATACCACTACAGCTCTATGTGTAATAGATGGAGGAACTTCACCGAACAATACCTTGAGTAAATCTCTGCTCAAGCCATAAAATATGATAGAAAGCAAGATCAACGCCCAAAGTCCAACAAAATAATGTTTGGCCATGAAGAGTGCTTTGAAAGTATAAAATTCTGTCAAAAATATTCCCGAAGGGGGAATACCCAATACCGCCATAAATCCTAAAATCAATACCAATCCACCCCAGGGATTTACTTTGTAATAACCCCTAATCAAATCTATATTTTTATGTCTGTACACACGAATCATTTGACCCACCTGAAAAAACAAACTTGATTTAGCCAAGGCATGGAGAATCAAATGGAAGATTACGGCGAAGTAACCAATACCTCCTGAAGCAAGTGCAATCAGTGCAATACCAGCATGTTCCAAACTTGAATATGCCAAAAGACGTTTGATGTTTTTTACCCTTAATATATAAACGGTAGCAAAAAACAAGGAACTCATGCCTACCATCATCAATACGGTATTCATCCAGGACAATATTTCAGTTTTAGAAAATACCTCATAAAACCTGAATATGGCTACAAAACCAACATTCAATAATCCTCCTGAAAGCAGTGCGCCCACTGGGGAAGGTGCTGTATCTTTGGCATCAATATCCACAGTGAATAATGGGGTTAATCCCATTTTTACGCTGTAGCCGGTAACGATGAGCAAAAAGGTGAGCTTGAGCCACATCGGATCCATCAGCCTGGCATTTTGGGACAAAGCATCAAAAGTCAAATCGAGTGATTTGGCATCTTGTGCAGCAATTCCCAAAAACAAAATCCCTACAAAAGACATGGCAATACCAATAGAACATACAAAAATATATTTCCAGGTAGCTTCCAAAGCCGCATGGTTTCGCTCATGGTATATTAACATGGAAGCCGCCAAAGTGGTTGCTTCAATAAACGCCCACATCATGGCAACATGCCTGGTAATCAAAGCACAAGACATCATTGAAATCAACAGCAATAAAGACAAATTATAAATGGAGATGCTGCCGATTGTTTCTTTTCTGTGTTTGGTGTACCAGTAGCTATGGATAACTGTTGGGATTACTAAAATGGTGATTACACTCAAAAAAATGATTCCTATACCATCAGCTTTGAAATAGCCTTCTCCATCTCCTCCAAAATAATAGCCTTCAATTTCATTGATGTGAAAAATTTCATGCACATTGAGCAGTACTTGAAGTGCGAAAAAGGGAATAAACAGCAGGTAATTGATGACTCTATTTTTGATAAAGAACATCAACATGCCAATGACCAGTGATCCAAATAAATATAATAAGATAATATCCATAGCTGATGGAAAGGTTTATGAATTAATCTTTAAGTCCAGAGAGTTGATCAATTTCGGTAGAATGGTACAATTCATCAATTTTGGTGATGAATAATCCAAACAACAATACACTGGTAAATAAATCAAGTAAAATACCCAAGTTGACAATCAAAGGAAGCTCACTTCCCAATGCCATCGACAATAAGAAAATTCCATTTTCAAGCACCATATAGCCCATGATATGGGTAATAATTTTTTTCCTTCTTACAATCATCAGCAAGCCAACAAAAATGGCAGAAATGGCCGCTGTAAAGTAAGTAATGTGTAGGTGTTCGTCGTTTAAATTATAGGACAAGGTATACGCCAGGATGATAATCAGTGCTACTTTGAAAATGGCAAAAAAATTGGGATTGTCGGCATTGCGCTCATTGCTCATTTTGTTTTTGACAATCAGTCTACTGAAGTAAAACGGCACTACGATGGCTTTGAAGATTACCGTTTCAAGTACAATGAATATGAGGTTTGAAATACTGATGTCATGCGTCAATTCAAGCAATGCAATGAACGACAACAAAATACCCTGAATAAAAAGCACTTTGGTATACGTCAACAACCTACCGGCCGAAGCCATATATATCAGGCTGATTACAAATACAATGATGAGTAGGTTCGTCATTTTTTTAGTTTAGAATTTAGAGTTGTCAGTTTAGAGTTCAGAGTTTAGCGTTTTTTGAAACTCTAAACTCTAAACTCTTGACTCTAAACCATTTTTTACAATTGAAATTTTTTCATGATGATCAACACCCCGAAGAAAATCAATATTGAAATGGCTGTTAAGGTAAATATGATCAAAGGATTTCGGTTCATTCGGGCCCTAGCCCTAAATGATTCTGAAACGCCTACAGTTACTGCCCATAAAAACTGAATTCCCATGAACATGCCTATTTGAATTGCTAATAACAACAACTTGAAATCAACCTGAGGAAATTGTTGGATGTAAACTATAAGCGCATGAGGAGGTTCGACAAAGAAATTGGCTACCAAAGCACCATAAATGGCAAATTTTAAAGATGTTCCCAGGGTGATTAAACCCAAATCAAAGCCGCTATTGTCAAGTATCATTACTTCATGAACCATGGTAAGTTCTAAGTGTGTTTTTGGATCATCAATCGGTAAACGACTATTTTCTATCATCCCAATTTGAATCAACACAAACCCCGCCACGACACACAAAAGGTAAGATTCATACGAACCAAAGTGCATGGTTTGGTAAATTTTATAAAAGGAAGTATTGCCAGATAACATGGAAAACGAGCCAATGAGAATAAAGAAAGCTGGTTCGACCAACAAAGAATACAAGGCTTCACGGTTGGCACCCATTCCTTCGAAAGGACTACCTGTATCCAACGCCGAAATAATCATGAAAAATTTGCCGATGGCCAAAGCGTAAATGAAGAAAATAAAATCTCCTTCGAACGACAATATTCCTTCCTGGTCGGCAAAGGGCACCACCAAAAGTGCCATAATGATAGAGCCAAAATATACCGATGGCGCAATTTGAAAAATCATGCTGGTGGTAGTACTGAAAGTAGAACCTTTTCTGAACATCCTGAACAGGTCTTTGATAACCTGCAAAAAGCCAGGACCTTTTCTGCCACTCAACAGACTTCTCGTGCGGTTTAGCACACCGATAAACAGCAAGGCGGTGATTAATATGAGGATTAAACTTATCATTTATATTAACTTAAAGAAAGTGATCAAGAACAATACAAGTATAAATAGTAACGCATATACCAGGTAACTTTGCGTTTGGCCCGATTGTATAAACGCAAACTTTTTAATTACTTTGAGTGCTAATTGAACTGGTTTTTCCAACCAGTTTTTCCTCACCTTGTCTTCAATTTTTGTTTCAAATGCCCTTGATTTTGGAAATATATTGTTGGATTCAATGGCAGAATAGTTGCTTTTGGCTACCACTATTGGTGCCGCCAATGTTTGGAAAAAGTGTGCATAAGAAGTAGAGGAATATTGCATCCTTACATTGGGAGCCACATAACCACAACCCCAGGTTGGTCCTTCGGTGATGCCGTTTTTCTTCACAGCCAATGTCCTCAGTATATAAATTACAATGACTACAGCACAAAACACCATGCCCATCAAACTGATATTTTCGGCAGCGTTGAAAAACTTGATGGTAAATATAGGCGCTTGATGTACCAAGTGAGACACTACTTTTCCAACCACATTGATGTACAGTTTTGGGAAAAAACCAACTGAAAATATAGTCAATATAATCAGGATTTGAGGAGCAAGCATAAAGTAATTAACTTCTTCTGCAAGTTCGGCTTTTTCGGTACGGGGTGTTCCCAAAAAACTTAAGCCAAACACTTTGGTGAAATTGTAAATCGCCAATCCGCCAATCAAAGACAAGGCCAATAGACCTATCAAAAGCCCAATTTCAGACATCAGGTGGGTTGCATTCATTCCTTCTAAAATGCCTGAATACAATAAAAATTCTGACATAAAGCCATTCAATGGGGGAAGGCCACAAACGGCCAGTGAACCAATCAAAAAGATTACACCCGTAAACTTCATTTTTTTAAACAGGCCTCCCAACTTATTGATATTTACGGTACCTGTTGCTTCATGAATAGATCCTGCAGAGAAAAACAACAATGACTTGAAAAGCGAATGGTTAAAAACGTGTAACAATGCTCCTGAAAATCCTAAGAAAGCCAAGGCATAATCTCCAACGCCATGTCCGATAACACCCATGCCCAAACCAATGCCTATGATTCCAATGTTTTCCATACTGCTGTAAGCCAATGACTTTCTGATGTTTTTTTGCATGATGGCACTGATAATTCCATAAACGCCTGTAATCATACTCATGATCAATAAAAACAAACCGATTTGTAAAAAGTCAGACTGTACTTCCATCAATACCCTTATCAAGCCATATACCCCCAATTTTTTCATTACACCAGACATAACTGCCGCCACATGAGAGGGCACCACCGAATAGGTATCGCCCACCCAGGTATGCATGGGTAAAAATCCAAGTTTGAATCCAAAGCCTACAAAAAACAATAAAAACATGGGAAAGTTGGAATGGGATTGGAAATAGGTATTCAATGATTGAAACGTCATGTCATTGGTTTCAATTTGAAGAATGATTACTGCCATCATTAAAAATACCACACCCACATGCATTTGAACCAGGTAATTGAGTGCAATTTTAACAGTTTTCTTTTTTTCATAATCTGCCAAAATCAATAAGAAGGAAGCAAAAGACATGATTTCCCATACGATTAAAAAGGGCATAAAATCTTGTATCATACAGATAATCAGCATGGAAATCTGTAATACATTGAAAGCTATAAAATTAATATTTAAACTTCTTTCATTTTTTTGCCTCTTCAAATAGCCAATAGAATAAAGACTGGCCATGATAAATATAAAATTAATCATCAAAATAAAAATGGCAGATAATGGATCTATTTTGATTTCAATATTTCCAATTAAGGGTATGCGTTGAATTTCTTCGAAGTAATACCAATGTTTAAAAAATTCAGTAATAATGACATAAGTTGTTAAAAATGAAGTGATAAGTACATTTCCAAAACTATAAAATGATTTATATTTTTGGGGTACCAACACTACAAGTGGAACAAGAAATAAAATGAGGGTAAATAGAAGTACGGAAATCTCCATAGTGTATCAGTAAGTATTTGAATTACTTCAACAAAGATGTAGTATTTTTCATTACATGAAATTAAAAAGAAATTAAAAAAGTGTAGTCAATGTATGCTTTTATCCATGCCTTTAGGAATGTAAAATTTATTTTATCTCTATTTTTGAAATATTTTGAAACCAAATTTTTTATTTTTTGAAAGTATTTAAGCTTTGAAATAAATTTTTGTTTTATTTATTTTGTACTGATAATAAGTTTGTTAAGATAATTTAGTGCATCAAATACTATTGTAAAACATTTCACTTTACCTTTTTTTGATTTATTATTAATCAAAAAAAAGTTACTTTTTATGCAAATAATTAATAAATGAAAAATATTTTATTAAATCGAAACATTATGAAATAAAAAATCTATATTTGTGCTCATTACAACATCCAAAAATTTTATTTACAAGACCTGTTGTAAAATTTGTTCTATAAATTAACATTATCCCTTTTCCCCTTTCACAAAGCATATTGATTGAAGTACTCCAATTAACTTATTGCATAATTAACAACACTATGAAATACTTACCTATACTTATAGCCCTTTTAGCTTCGCTAGGAGTTGAGGCGCAAAATCCAGGAGGAGTTGGCACAAACTTAAAAGCTTGGTACAAAGCAGATGGAAATGTTCCGGTGTCGGGAACCACTTTAACTGCTTGGAACAACGAGGTAGCCGGTGGTGTAAATGTTACCACAGTGGGTGGTGCACCTCAACTTAAAAGTGCCGGACTTAATTTTAATCCTACGGTATATTTTTCTGGGGTCGATTATCTTTTTACACCCAATGTTTTAGGGTCAAATTTTATAAGTGCCGCCAACAATTCTGCATTTATTGTTTTCACCAATTCAAGGTCCGCAGGTACTGATTCTTCAGGAATTATGGCCAAATGGAACAATACCAATGCCAATAGAATTTCGTGGGAACTTGAACCACCATTAGGTAAAGTGCGGTTTGATTTTCCAGCAAGTGGCGTTGGGAAAAACCTTTCTACTTCACTCGTTAACCAATATTCCTATATCGGATCAGCGGTGACCAATACCAATTTAGATTCCCTCAACGTCAATGGTGTTTCTGAAACTGTTGGTGATATTTCAAGTATTCCTAAAGCCGATCCAACTTTGCCTGGCTATTTTCAAATTGGCGGTGATTATGCCGGAGAATTTGCTTGCAGGGGTAACATTGCTGAGATTGTGTATTACGATGCCCATTTAACGCTTACAGACCGCAGGAAAGTTGAAACCTATTTGGCAATTAAATATGGTATTACTTTGGGAAATACTACAACTCCTATCACCTACCTTGCTTCTGATGCGGCTACCAAACCTTGGCTAGGAAGCAATGTGTACCAAAATAATGTGGCTGGTGTTGGTCGTGACGACAATGCCGGACTCAATCAAAAACAAAGTACGAGTGTGAATATCAACAGTTTGGTGACTATGGCTTTGGGCTCCATTGCTGCCTCCAATATTGCCAATCCCAATTCATTTACAACCAATAAATCTTTTTTACTTTGGGGAGATGACGACCAGGCTTTGAGCAGTATGGGCGTTACAGATTTTCCTGCGCCAAGTGTTGCTTCCAGAATTCAAAGGGTTTGGAGAACACAAGAAACCGGTACTGTTGGAGCCGTTAGATTTCGTTATTCACTTGCCGGAACTACCTTGGCAGGGAGTTGTATGGACTACAGTAGTTTAAGGTTATTGTTAGATGCCGATGGGGTATTTAAAACCGGTGCAACGGTGATAAGTCCAATTGCATTTAACAATGCTGCACAATGGGTTGAATTTGATGTCGACTTTACGCCAGCTACAGGTTTTTATTTTTCATTGGGAAGTATCCAGGATTTTAATGCTCCCATAGTTTCTAATGTAAAATATTGTCAGAATGATGCTGGAGTTGACTTAACAGCCATTGGTCCAAATTTGAAATGGTACACCGAATCAACAGGTGGAGTGGGTTCTGCCACTGCCCCAACACCTGTAACGACAGCAATTGGACCACAAAGTTTTTGGGTTTCACAATCATTTGGTACATGTGAAAGTGCACGTTCTGAAATAATGGTAACCGTAAATTCAAAACCAACAGCAACACTTGCAGGCTTGGCTACAATTTGTGCCGGTGTAAGTACAAACCTAAGCATTGCTTTTACCGGTGCGCAACCTTGGGGAGTAACTTATGCTTATTCTGATGGTACAAGTCCAGTGACGTTAACAGGAATTACCACCAATCCATATACCATTGCAGTTAGTCCAGGTGTAACAAAATCATATAAAATTACTGCGGTAAATGATTTTAATTGTACAGGAACATTTTCAGGTACACCAACGGTAACTGTGAATCCAAAACCAACTGCAATACTTACAGGTACTGCGGTGACTTGTGAAGGAATTGCAGCAAAATTAAGCGTTGGTTTTACGGGAACCAGTCCGTGGACCATTACTTATACAGATGGCACCACTCCGATGACCATTTCAGGAATCACAGCAAATCCATATAAAATATTTGTAACACCAAATGTTGCAACCAGTTATTCCTTAACCGCAGTAAATGATGCCAATTGTGTTGGAACATTTTCTGGAAATGCAAACGTTACTTTAAACAATTTACCTACAGCTACACTTTCAGGCAATGCTACGATTTGTGCCGGAAGCAGCACCAACTTGAGTGTGGTATTAACAGGAGCGCAACCATGGAATATGACCTATACTGATGGCTCAACCCCAGTGACTATTTCCGGAATTACAGCAAGTCCGTATAGCTTTGGTGTTAACCCTAGCACTACAAAAACTTATTCTTTAACTTTGGTAAAAGACCTGAATTGTACCGCAACATCCTTAACTGGTCTCCCAAAAGTTACCGTTAATCCCTTACCAACCGCAACGCTTTCAGGCAATGCCACTTTGTGTGAAGGCACAAGTACCAATATGAGCGTGAGTTTAACAGGTACCCAACCATGGAATTTCACTTATTTTGATGGAACCACTTCGAAATCAATTTCAGGAGTAACAACAAGTCCTTATGTATTCAGCATTACGCCTTCAGCGACAAAAACATATTCCATTACAGCATTAAATGATAAAAACTGTACAGGAACTTCCTTCTCCGGAACGCCAACTGTAACGGTGAATGCATTGCCATTGCCTCCAACGGTGACCAATGTTCAGGTTTGTCAAAATGCTCCTGCGCCAGATTTGGATGCTATCGTAACTGGGAACAATATCAAGTGGTTTGCTGGTCCGGTTGGTGGAGCAAGTATTGCTACGCCAATTGTAAATACAGCCGCGATAAGCAGTAACTCCTATTATGTCACCCAAACGGATGTGAATACTTGCCAAAGTGGACGCGTACAGATAGATGTTGTGGTTACCGCTAGCATTGCAGCGCCTATAGTAGCAAATGAAAGTTTATGTAAATTGGCTATTGCAAGTCAACTGGCTGCAAATGGAAGTAATTTGTTATGGTATGCAGGAGGCGTTGGAGGCGTTGGAAATGCCACTGCTCCAACCCCATCAACAGCAGCAATTGGAGTCACCAGTTATTGGGTGAGTCAAACCAGTGGTACATGTGAAAGTCCTAGGGTAAAGCTGGATGTTACAGTGCATGATTCCCCAAATGTTACCGCAACTGCTTCAGCAAACACCATTTGTAAAGGTGATTCTGTAAAATTAAATGGCGGTGGAGCTGCATCCTATACTTGGAACAAGGGCGTTTTTGACAATACTTTTTTTAAACCAAGTTCTACCCAAACCTACACCGTTATTGGAACAGATATTAATAGCTGTACCAATACAAATACGGTGA
>CALPQG020000020.1 GCA_943325655.2 Bifidobacterium breve
GTGGATATTCCGCTGTAAAGTACGCCACGATTCCGCTACAAAGTACGCCAGTGATTCCGACGCAAAGTACACCAGCATTCCGGTCTTTTGCGCCAGTTATTCCGCTGGAAAGTACGCCATTTATCAGAATTAGGAAAGTTTAAAAGTCTGCCATTCCGGCACAAACTACTCCACTTATTCCGCTACAAAGTACGCCACTAAGCAGAGTTTAACCGCTATTTATTATAGGTTTGGTTAGACTTACCCTAACCCCCCTTTAGTATGGCAAATAAATTACTTAGTATGCATAAGATAAGACAGATACTTATTTTCCTAGAGCGTGGTGTATCTCAACGCTCCATTGAGAGGGAGGTTAAAATAACTAGAAAAACAATAGCCCTTTACCTGCTTAAATTCCAACGAACCGGTTTGGGTTTTAATGAATTATTGAAATGTGAAAATCACGAGCTTGAAAAAATACTTGGGCTTAAAGCTGAAGTAATGGAAGCGTCTGACCCTCGTGCCCTTCATTTTTACAGCCTTATTGAGTACTTGACACATGAGTTAGGTAGAATTGGAGTTACACGTTTATTGTTATGGGAGGAGTATATTAAAGAGTATCCTGGAGGTTTTCAGTATTCCAGGTTCTGTGAGTTATTACAGGATAATATAAAAGTAAAGAGTGCTGCGATGCATTTTGAGCACCATCCGGCAGAGATGTTACAGGTTGATTTTGCTGGTGATAATCTCCACTATGTTGACACATCAAGCGGAGAATTTATTGCCTGTCCTGTGTTTGTTGCGGTGTTGCCGTTTAGTGGATACGGGTATGTGGAAGCTTTGCCTAATGCTAAACTTCCTCAAGTTGTAAAAGCACTCAATAATACCATTGATTATCTTGGAGGTGTTCCTAAATCTGTTAAATCAGATAACATGAAGCAATGGGTATCCAAAAGCTGCAAGTATGAACCTGTATTTACAGACATGCTGGAACAATGGGCAAACCATAACCATATCGCTTTATTTGCTTCACGACCTTATAAGCCAAAAGATAAAGCTTCGGTTGAAAATCATGTTAAAATCACTTACAGGCGTATTTATGCCCAAATACGTAACAACACCTACTATAGTCTTAGTGAACTTAATAAGGCAATTAAAGAAAAACTTGATCAGCATCATCAACTGAATTTTCAAAAGAAAACATTTAGCCGTCAGGAGTTATTTACAACTCAAGAAAAACAACTTCTGCAACCTCTTCCTGTATCAGCCTATTACATTCGCCATTATACTAAGGCAAAGGTTCAGAAGAATTACCATGTAGTTATTGGTGAAGACTGGCATTTTTACAGCGTCCCATACCGCTATATTGGTAAAGAAGTGCGCATAGTGTATTGCGAAGATACCGTTGAAATATACCACGAGAATCAAAGAATTACAGTACATACCCGTAACTATAAAAGCCATAACTATACAACTATCAAAGAACACATGCCCGATAGCCATCAAGCTTTTTCAGGACAACGTGGCTGGAATCCTCAATATTATTTACAAAAAGCCACAGAAAACGGGCCTAATACTTATGAGTTCTTCAAGAAAGTAATGGATAGTAAAGTTGTTATTGAGCAGTCATACGCTTCTTGCCTTGGCTTACTCAGGCTGATAAAAGAATACGGTAACCTTCGTATGGAAGCAGCCTGCAAAAGAGCATTAACAGGGTATCAATATCGATATACCACAATTAAAACAATACTTGAGAACAACATGGACTTGCAGCAGGAAGACAACTCTGCTGAGTACCGAATCCCAACACATCCCAATCTTCGAGGTCCTGAAGCTTACAACAATTAATCAATCAATCAATTAAACCAATCCAATTTATATAACGATGAATACTCAAAACACAGTACACCAACTTAAATCACTTAAATTAAGTGGTATGGCCAAACGTTACGAAGCAGCTCTTGCTCTTCCTATCCATGAACTCCAGGATGTACATTCATTGGTAGCTATGCTTACTCAGGCAGAAGTAGAACATCGAGACCATGCACGTACCCAAAAGTTCCTCAAAGCAAGCAGGCTTCGTTATCACGCCCTTCCGGAAGATGTCCTCTGTAATCCCGAGCGGGGAATTACAAGAGAGCAAGTGCTAAGATTATCTGATGGTACATTTATAGAAAAGGGAGAAAATGTACTTATAACCGGTGCCACTGGTTGTGGTAAAAGTTTTCTTGCTTGTGCCTTAGGGCGAAGTTCGTGTCTTCTGGGGTATAGAACACAATATTTTAGCATGAATAAATTCCTTGATGCACTCACTCAAGCAAGGCTTGATGGTACATACATTAAATGGATTAAAGGTATAGCAAATAACAAACTACTCATCTTAGATGACTTTGGGTTGAAAGCTTTAACAAATGATGCAAGAATTGCACTACTGGATATCCTTGAAGACAGGTATGGAAATGGTGCTACAATTATTACCTCTCAGTTACCTATAGATAACTGGTATAACTTTATTAATGAGCCAACACTGGCCGATGCAATAATGGACAGATTGGCAGCATCTGCTCATAAAATTGGATTGTCAGGTAAATCTCTCAGAATCAAAAAAAATCATTAAGTTTACATACATAAACATAACTCTTGCTTAGGGTAAAAATCAGTTTAATAAGTGGCGTACTTTGCTCCGGAATAAATGGGGTACTTTACCGCGGAACACTGGCGTACTTTCGTCGGAATATCTAAATAGGCTCATATTCGCCGCGGCGAACACAGGTTCGAGTCCTGTTCCCGCTACACCTCTTAATCGAAAAACCCTTGTAAGTATATAACTTGCAAGGGTTTTGTGTTTTAATGTAAAAGTGCACTAATAATAAAGTGATTAATTGTAATTACTTAAACATTATTATATTTAACTGCGTTATACCAAGAGCTCGAAGAGTCCTGATAAATGGAATATAAAAATCATAAAATAACGGAAGCTGTGTGTGCTTTTAGATTTAATCCCAAAGATAATCATTGGGACGTTACAGGATATGCTGATTATTATAACGCTATTAAAGACTATGGTTTTCTAAAAAAGAATGAAATCAAACCTGTACAATTGAGTTTTAATGTAAAACCCAATGAAATACCACAAAATCCTCAAATGACTGAGGGTGACCTTCAAATGGTTTTTAAAAATGAAGATGAAACTAGAGCTATACTTTTAGGTAATAATTATATCTCATTTCATACAATTAATCATTATCCTGGCTGGGAATATTTTCAGAAGAATTAATTTCAATATTCTTGAACAAGTATTTTGAAATAGGGTATGGGAAAAGCTTACTGAGTGCTCAAATGATTTATATAAATAATTTTACGCTTGATCACAACCATAAATTATCAGAATATTTAACATTCGTACCAGATATGGAGCATTTTGGAGAAGGCGATGAATTATCACATCTTTTTCAAAGTGCGTATGAAATTGCACCGAACAAAAAGCTTCAATTAAAAACCATTCTTAACTTTACAAATCCAGAAAAAATTAAAAATGTTGTATTAGAATGTAATTGTGTGGCAAACAATACCACAAATTATGATATACCTTGGGAGACATTATCGAAAGATGCCCATGACAATGCAAAAAATGCCTTTATTAACATTTCAACTGATAAATTTAAAACGTTAATAGCATGATACTAAATGACAATTTCATAGATTTGGATACAGAAATGTTTAATCCTTCAATTACGCTTCATAAAACTTCCAAAGTTGAAAAGCATTCTTTCACCGATCCTAATTCTTACTTCATTCTTTCAGAAGCGGGGAAAAACTATACTATATCCGAAAATTCAACTATTTTAATTAACCCTAGCAAAGGGTATAATGAACAAAATTTCACAGTAACTGATATTAATTCATTCGTTTTGTCTACATCTAAAGCTTTATTTAATGGGACAAAACCTATAGAAGGAAAAGCTAAAATTGCTTTAGAACTTGCTATTCTTAAAGCAGGGAAAAAAGAATCAACTTTAAAAAACAGACTTTAGATGGATTTTTTTATTGAGGAATTAAATAAAATTTTACCTCCAGAATTAACCGAACAAAGAAAAGGGCGGCTACAAGATGGATTAAAACCATTTTTTAAATCTACTAACTTACAAGACAAATTCTATTCCGACTTTTATTTAAGTTCAACCAATCCATTCTTTTTACAGGGGGATTTAATTAAAGAATTAAGGTTCCCTATATTTAATTCAGATTCAAGATTGTATGAAAAGTTATATTATGATGCAATTCTAATATCGAATACATGCGATATAGATGAAGCGAATAAAAGAAATATTCCTAAAAAAGCTATTTTAGCAAAATTAATTCCATTAGATACCTTTGTAGAAACACTCCATGAAATGGAAGTTGAAAATGCTGCAAATATCCTCATTCAAGTAAAAAATCAATTATTTTCTAATGTAATTTATTTGCCTGAAACTAGAGACAAAAAAGAATATATTGCCTATTTCGATGACCTCACGATTATTGAAGTAGAAAAATTAACTGTATTAAAAGACGAAATCACTAGCAATAGAATTGCATCTCTTGATTATTTTGGGTACTATTTATTCATTTTTAAATTATCATATCATTTTTGTAGGTTACCAGAAGAAACCCAAAGATAATTCCCCTCATTCACCAGCCAAAGCCCCAACAAAGCATAACTCACACCAACCTTGTTGTGTTGGTTGTCGCTTATCAATTGTTTTTCCCCTTCCCCACATTTTCTACAAACCAAATCGTGTAAATATATTTTACATTTAATGGCAAATATGTTTACATATCATTTATCTTTGTAAAAAAATAACCCCTAATTGTTTTCAATTATGCCTGGCCTCTTACTAAAATCTGGTGCTGCTTTAGATCTATTTTCTATGCTTTCAAGTTCCACACTGGAGCGGCCTTTGGTTTCATTAGGCATAAGCGCCGGGTTTCCCTCACCGGCCAATGACTTTATCGATATTTCCATTGACCTAAACAGGGATTTGATCAAACACCCCTCTGCCACATTTTTTGGCAGGGTAAAAGGGGAATCCATGAAAGATGTAGGTATTGGCAATGGCGACTTATTGATCATCGACAAAAGTATTCAGGCAAGCAATGGGAAGATTGCGGTTTGTTTTATTGATGGAGATTTTACGGTAAAAAAAATCAAACTCGAAAATAAAAAATGTTGGTTGATGCCTGCAAACGATAAATACCAACCTATTGAAATCAATGAACAAAACGATTTACAAATTTGGGGTATTGTTATTCATGTCATAAAATCATTTTAAATGTATGCGCTGGTTGATTGCAATAACTTTTATGCTTCTTGTGAACGGGTATTTCAACCCAATTTAATTGGCAAGCCGGTCGTGGTTTTGTCTAACAATGATGGTTGTGTCATTGCCCGCAGCAATGAAGCCAAAGACCTTGGCATTCCTATGGGTGCGCCCTATTTTGAATTTAAAAATCTCTTTATCGAAAAAGGAGTGCATGTGTTTTCGGCAAATTTTGCTTTGTATGGCGACATGAGCAATAGGGTCATGACTTTATTGTCAGAATATGCGCCAGAAATAGAAATTTATAGTGTAGACGAAGCATTTTTAAAACTTCAAGGTTTTGACCACTATAACTTAACGGATTACGGTATTGAAATAGGCAAGAGGGTGAAAAAATGGACCGGAATTCCCGTCAGCATTGGCGTAGCTCCGACAAAAGCGTTGGCCAAAGTAGCCAACAGAATTGCTAAAAAATACCCCACCCAAACACAAAGTTCTTATGTGATTGATAGCGACGAAAAAAGAATCAAAGCCTTAAAATGGTTGAAAATTGAGGATGTTTGGGGTATTGGCAGGCAGCTTTCAAAAAAGCTACAATTGAAACATGTCTCTACAGCTTACGATTTTACTTTATTGGATGACAATTGGGTGAAAAGCAATTTGTCCATAGTAGAACTACGACTCAAGCTAGATTTGCAGGGCATACCAACTTTAGGCTTAGAGGAAAGCCAGGCTAAAAAAAGCATTGCCACCACCCGTTCTTTTGAAGCCAATTATACAAAGTATGAACAACTCAAAGAACGCATATCCACCTTCGCGGTTTCCTGTGCCGAGAAGTTAAGACAACAACATTCCCGTTGCAACGCCTTGATGGTTTTTATCCAAACCAACAGACACCGTTCAGAATTACCACAATACCACAAGTCAATGGTAGTCAAATTGCCTTATTCCACCAATTCAGCCATTGAGCTTTCACAATTTGCCATCAAAGCCTTGAAGTTGATTTTTAAAGAAGGTTATGCGTATAAAAAAGCAGGGGTGGTCATCATGGATTTTACGCCGGAAAATGACCAACAAATTGCCATCTTTGAAAACAGCAATCCAAAACACATAGCGCTCATGAAATCAATGGACAAACTTAATTTAAGTATTGGCCAACAAAAAGTTCGGCTTGGTTCACAGGATGCAAAACGGGTTTGGAAAATGAAACAGGAAAATTTATCCAACCGCTACACAACCAAATTAGCTGAAATTATTGTGGTTAAAATTTAACCATCGCTTATTTGCCATAAGTTTTCAACCCCTCATTCACCAATTCGAGTCCTGTTTCTGCAACACCTCTTGATCGAAAACCCTTGTAAGTGAAAAAATTGCAAGGGTTTGTTTTTGTTACTGTCTATTTTGTACCATTTTATAAACAAATTGAACCAATCATTCATATTATATAATCAAATTAAACGTTTATATAATGAAATATCAAATTAAAAAAATTGAGGGATACGTACCTAAAACGATTGTTAGCAATATTGGACGGAGTTTATGATTAAATTATTATTACTTTTATAAAACATTAGTTTACATTGATTTCATCAATTACAAAGCACTTAAAATTGTATGTGGAATATATTTGAGTTTCCTCCTAAAATTGACATTGAAACAAAGGAAATCCTTAAAATGGCAGGGAAAGCAAGAACTGCTTTAGCTGAGTTAAAAGGTGTTGCTGAAACTATTCCAAATCAATATTTATTGTTAAACGCTTTAGTATTACAGGAAGCAAAAGATAGCTCTGCTATTGAAAATATTATTACAACTCACGATGAGCTTTTTAAAGCAGAACTAAATATTGTTGGTGTTAATTTTCTTGCTACTAAAGAGGTTCAGAATTATGCTTCGGCTTTGAAAACGGGGTATGAATTAGTAAAAAGTAAACAATTACTTACGACTAATTACATTATTCAAATTCAGGAAGTCTTAGAGAAAAATAAAGCAGGATTTAGAAAAGTTCCTGGTACTACCTTGAAGAATAATTCAGGAATGATTATTTATGAACCGCCTCAAAATGAGCAAGATATTATTCAGCTAATGAGCAAGCTGGAGCACTTCATTAATAATGATGAATTCTGTGAATGGGATGATTTAATTAAAATGGCAATGATACATTTTCAATTTGAAAGTATTCACCCATTTTATGATGGTAATGGAAGAACAGGAAGGATTATAAATGTACTTTATCTACAAAAGCAACAATTGCTTAATATGCCTATTCTTTATCTAAGTAGGTATATAAATCAAAATAAGTCAGACTATTACAGATTACTTCAGGATGTTAGAGATAGTGAGAATTGGAGTGAATGGGTTATGTATATGTTAGTTGCTATCGAAAAAACTGCAACTCAAGCAATTGGAATTGTAAAAGAAATGGGGCGATTGATGCTTGTTTTTAAAAACAAAATGAGGTCAGAATTGCCTAAAATTTATAGTCAGGATTTGTTAAATAATCTATTCAAACATCCATATACTAAAATAGAATTTGTTCAGAAAGATTTACAAGTTAGCCGTTTAACTGCTATCAAATATTTAGACCTAATAGATGGTATAGGATTATTATCCAAACAGAAAATTGGAAAAAGCAACTACTATGTTAATACTGCTTTGGTTAATTTATTCTCAAAAGATTATACTTTAAAATAACATGTATAAGAAATGTCACTTTTATATACATGAAATATTAACATGTATATAAAATGTCACTTTTCTATATATGAAATATTGACATGTTTAGAAAATATACATGTATTTTTTTATTATTTAGCCCCAACTTATTAGTCATAGCTTGGTAATGCTGAGGCAATTTACTTCCTCCTCAACCCCTCATTCACCAGCCAAAGCCCCAATAAAGCATAGCTCGCGTCGACCTTGTTGTGTTGGTTGTCGCGAATTAATTGCTGTACGGCGGTTTTGTTAAAAATAGTTGGGGGTAATGTATTGGCTAACTGCTGTATGTCTTGTCGCCAATCGTCTTTTACCAATTGCCGAAGCGGCGCACCAAAGCCTGTTTTGGACCTTTGAAGAATGGTTTTGGGTAAATACTTGCCCATTACTTTTCTGAATAAATATTTTCCTGTGAGTCCTTTTACTTTAAGGGAGGAAGGAACGATTTGGCAAAATTTCAACAATTCCAGGTCAAGCAAAGGCACCCTGATTTCTACCCCATGCGCCATGCCCATTTTATCGTTGTACAATAAATTATGTCTCGACAAATAGGTAGTCAATTCTATATTTAAAACATTGCTTAACAAATCATTGCCCTTGTCATACTGTTCCAAAAATACTTGTAAGGGATTGGAAGTAGAAGGCGTGTTCAATAAAGGGTCGATCAGTTGTTCAGCATGCCATTTGAAATACCCCAATTGTCGTTCGGTATTCGTACATCCTGGTTCTCCCATCAGTTTATGGATTCGTCTAAAAAATGGATTGGACAAATGGTCTTGGGCAAAGCGTGCCAAAACCTCCGGCAATAAACCGATGCTGTTTTGATGAGGAGCCAACAAATGTCTGCGATAACCGCCCCAAAGTTCATCTGCCCCGGCACCACTTAGCAATACTTTTACGCCTTGTTGTTTGGCCAAGGCCGCCATGCGGTACACATATATCGGCGCAACATCCACGCAAGGTTCTTCTAAATATTGGGCAATCATAGCAAAATCTTCGAGGCTGATATTGCCTGGTACTTCTTCCAAGGTTTGCCCAAATTGTTTGGCCACCAGTCGCGCATAGGCAAGGTCATTTTTAAAACCCTCTTGTTGCAAATCTGGTTGCACGATGGTGTAACAAGGCAGTTTCAAATCGGGTTTTACCGCCTTTGCCAAAGCCAACATGGCCGAAGAATCTACCCCACCGGAAAGCATCAAGCCTAGCGGCACTTCAGCCACCAACTGTTGTTCCACGGCATGCAATAGTTTTTCTTCCAAGCGTTTCAACAACACTTTTTCCTCTGTGAATGCAGGCTTTTGGATTGGTGTGAAGGAAATATATTTTTGAGGGTGAATGGTTTGGTTGGGTGAATGGGTATTGAGTAACGCAAAACATCCCGCAGGGAAAACCAATACATGGTCATACAAAGTAGTCAAGGCAGGATTATAGGTAAAAATCAAATAATTGCGAAGTGCTTCCTGGTTTATGACAGCCTTAAAATCAGGATGTTGAAGGATGCTTTTTAGTTCAGATGCAAATATAAAATAGTCCGCAGCTTGCTGGTAATACAAAGGTTTAACCCCCAAGACGTCCCGCGCCAAGAGCATTTTCCCGGTTTGTGTATCGAGCAAAGCAAAGCTAAAAATACCGTTCAGCTCCTGTAAAATCTCCGTGCCATATTCAACCAACAAATACAGCAAGGTTTCGGTATCCGAATTGCTTTTGCACTGATGTGATAATTTACTTCTTAAACTGATGTGGTTATAAATTTCGCCATTGTATACCAACACATAGCGGTTGTCCTCCGTCCACATCGGTTGATTACCCAAATCCGAAAGCGCTTGTATGGCCAGTCGGTTATGGGCTAAAAAAATAGTTGGGGTAGCATAGTGTCCTTTTCCATCTTCTCCACGGTGTTGCATCAAATCCGATAAGCCTTGCAATAAGGTTTCGTCTATGGATTGATTGTAAGAAATAAAACCAAAAATGCTACACATGTGGCGTATATCGCTATTTTAAAGGATGATAAATATTGCTTGAAAAGTTCTGCATAAATTATCTTTTAAACTAATTTATGAAAATAGATTTTAGTTTTGTATTAAAATGAATTTATTACCACTTTTGCATAAAATAAGCGCACATTGAATGCAAAATACTAACGGGGAACAATTCTTAGAATTACTTAGCGCTCCAAAGAATATTGTAATTACGACACATTTTAAACCTGACGCTGACGCCCTCGGATCTTCCTTGGCATTGGCGATATACCTCAAAACAAAAGGGCATACGGTTCAGGTGATTTCTCCCAGCGATTATCCCAGATTTTTAAATTGGTTACCCGGACAAGAAGAAGTAATTTCTCTTTCAGAAGAAACCAAAATCCAAATTGAAACGCTCATCAACAAAGCAGACCTTATTTTTTGTCTTGACTTTTCATCCTTGTCAAGAATCAACGACCTTTGCGACATTGTTCGTGCGTCTCCCGCTGAAAAAGTAATGATTGACCATCATTTAAATCCTGAAAATTTCGCGGAATATAAATTTTGGAATTGCAATGCTGCTGCTACCGCAGAATTGATTTACGATTTCATCATTTTATTAGGAGACCAGCACCTCATCAACATCGCTATTGCAGAATGCATTTATGCCGGGATGATGACCGATACCGGTTCTTTTCGATATCCTTGCACCACCAAAAAGGTACACCAGATTATTGCCGAATTGATAGAAATTGGCGCCGACAATTCCAAAATACACCGCCTCATATACGACAACAGCACCGAAAACAGGTTGCGTTTTATGGGCTATGCACTTTCTGAAAAAATGGAAGTATTGGGGGAATTTAACACCGCATTATTTGTTATCAGTGCGGAAGAATTACAACGATTTGATTCTGAAACTGGAGATACAGAAGGTTTGGTCAATTATGGCATTTCCATTGATGGCATCACCATGGCTGCAGCCATCATTGAAAGAGAAGATGCTGTAAAAATCTCCTTCAGGTCTGTTGGAAATTTTGCTGTAAATGAATTCGCTGCTTTACATTTTGAAGGTGGCGGACATAAAAACGCTTCGGGTGGGAAATCATCTTTATCACTTGAAGAAACAGTTGAAAAATTTAAAAATTTATTACACCTTTACAAAGAAAAATTAACTACAAATTAGAATACTCATGTTTAAGAAAATTGCATTCAATACCCTTATCGCTGGCGCACTAATCACCTTTTTTGGATGCGGAGATGGCTACAAAACAACTGATGACGGATTACAATATAAAATACATACTGATGCTGAAGGTGCTCCAGGTCAAATTGGTGACATGGTATCGCTTAGAATGAAAGTTTACAATGCCAAAGATTCCTTGTTAGAAGATGGTTTTACTTACCCAACCCCAATTGAGTTTGTATTGCAAAAAGCAACTTTCAAAGGTGGTATCGAAGAAGGTTTACTCCTTTTGTCTAAAGGCGATTCAGCTACCTTCAAAGTGCCCGTTGATTCTATGTTCAATGAAGCCAAAGGACGTGAAAGACCTAAATTTTTAGAAAAAGGGTCTTTAATGTCTTTTATCATCAAGATAGTGGATGTGGTGCCTAACAAAGAATTCAAAAAGAAAAGAATTGACTTTGCAAAAACACAATTAAACAGGGTAATGCAAATGCCAAGTGCCGTGAAACAAGGTTTGACGGACGATAAAATTCTTCAGGAATATTTCACCAAAAACAAAATCACCCCATTGAAATCTGATTTTGGTTTGTACTATACCATCGAAACTCCAGGAACAGGAAAACAAGTTGTTGCTGGTGATTCTACTACTTTACATTACGCAGGTACACTTTTGGTTACAGGTAAAGAATTTGATTCTTCCAAAAAACACGGTAAACCATTTACTTTCAACGTAGGTTTAGGCGAAGTGATTCCAGGTTGGGATTTGGGTATTGCCTTGTTCAAAGTAGGAACCAAAGCAAAGTTGTACATTCCATCTACTTTGGCTTATGGCGACAAACAAGCAGGACCTGATATCACGCCAAACTCTATCCTTATCTTTGACGTTGAAGTATTAAAATCTAAATAATATTATTTTGAAAAAATTACTATTTATTGCTGCTATAATTTTGTCAATGGCCACAGGTGTTGTTGCACAAAAAGGTTTTAAGACTACCACTACCGGACTTAAATACAAATTCTTATTCCAGGGAAAAGGTAAAAAACCACAACTTAATGATGTGATTACCCTTGGAATTATAGCAAGAAATAGTAAAGATTCTATCATTGACAATACTTATGACAAGGCGCGTCCTTTAAGATTTCCACTTAAAGGCGCTGCTTTTAAAGGTGCTTTGGAAGAAGGATTTTTGTTGATGGGTGAAGGTGATAGCGCTGTATTTCTTGTAAAATCAGATTCACTTTACGATGCTAAAAAAGGAAATCCTCGCCCGTCATTTGTTGCAGCAGGAAGCATGGTACAATTTACGGTGAAACTTGACAAAGTACAGTCATTCGAAGCATTTAAAAAAGAACGTCACGAACATTACTTAAGTCAAAAAGAAAAAGATGACAAAGCCATTACAGCATACTTAAATGCTAAAGGCTTGAAATCTACCAAAACTGCTTCTGGCTTGCATTGTGTCACGCTAACCGAAGGTGCTGGAATTACACCTTTAAAAGGCAATAACGTGGTGATTCATTATACCGCAAAGTTATTAGATGGAGAAAAAAAATTCGACAGTTCTTATGACAAAAAAATCCCCTTCGATTTTTCATTAGGCTGGGGATTGGTAATCAAAGGAGTTGATGAAGGCATTGCCAATATGAAAGAGGGCGAAAAAAGATTGTTGTTGATTCCTTCCTATTTGGCTTATGGCGAAAAAGGTCAAAAAGACATCGTACCCGCTGATGCACCGGTATTGTATGAAGTGGAGTTATTGAAAGTAACGAACGATAAATAATTTTGGTACTGAGTACAAGGTACTGAGTACAAGGTACTGAGTACAAGGTACTGAGTACAAGGTACAAAGTATTAGGTACTAAGTATTAGGTACTAAGTACTAAGTCTAAAATATGAAATCCCGGTGAAGCAATTAACCGGGATTTTTTGTGTTACATAAAGCCCTGAAAGGGCGAAATAAAACAACATTAAGTACAGGGTACTGAGTACAGGGTACTGAGTACAGGGTACAAAGTATTGGGTATTAAGTATTGGGTATTAAGTCTAAAATTTTTTAATGAAATATTTGTCAAAATGTATTAAACTATTTAACATATGTGTTTGGATTTTATTTCCCTTCTGCAGCCAATATGTTTTTAATTACTGTACTGGTGGAATAGCCTACAACTAAAGGTATGGTTTTTACTTCACCACCATTGGCCAAAACAACATCTGCTCCAACGATATTGGCGATGGTATAATCATCTCCTTTTACCAGGATATTTGGTTTCAATGTGCTGATCAATTCTAATGGTGTTTCTTCATCAAAAAATACAACGAGGTCTACGAAAGCCAAACTTGCAATTACACGACTTCTCGAAAACTCATTGCAAACTGGTCTAAGTGGTCCTTTAATTCTACTGACAGAAGCATCGGTGTTTAAACCAAGCACCAATTTTTGACCTAAGTTGCGTGATTTTTCCAAGTAATCCACATGGCCAACATGCAAAATATCGAAGCAGCCATTGGTAAAAACGACCTTGTCTCCAGCTTCCTGCCAGGCTTTTACTTGTGCGACTGCTTGTGCTGGATCTACTATTTTTGAAGCTGTATTCATTGTTTATATAAAGTTTAAGGATTGATTTCACATTTGTGTTTTGTAAGCTATGAAATGTGAAATTTTTACAAATAATCTATGTGTAAGTTTTAATTTATATAAATTAGCTTTTATATTTCTATTGTTTTTTCTTGAAAACTGAGAACCCTGAACTGAGAACTCTAAACTGAGAACTCTAAACTGACAACTCCAACTGACCACCCTAAACCCTAAACTCTAAACTATTCAACACTTCCCAAACCAAGTCGTTTTCATATCCCTTGGTTTGAATGTACTGCAACAGTTTTTGTTTACGAACCAGTGGGTTTGTTTCTTTGATTAGGGACAATTTCTTTTCAGCCAGTGCAACCAAATTGGAATAATAGGTTTCTTTGTCTATCTCCTGCAGGGCAATTTTGATACAATTTTCTGAGATGCCTTTTTGTTTTAATGCCTGCGTGATTTTATTCTTTCCCCATTTTTTAATCCTAGATTTTCCTCCTGCATACGTAACCGCAAACCTTGATTCATTAAGGTAATTGTCTCCCATCAACATCACTATAACCTCTTCTGCTTCTTCTCCATCAATTCCAAAATCCAACAATCGTTCCCTTACCTCCTGCTGTGTCCTTTCCTGGTAAGCACAAAACGAAGCTATTCGAGGATACGCCTCTTTGATGGTAAGGTATAGTTTTGGTTTTTTCAAGTGGACTGCTTTATATTTTCAACATCCTTACTTAACACAATATTTTTTAAGTACATTCACCACATAGTCAACTTCTGCCATGGTATTGTAACGGCTAAATGAAAACCTTACTGTGCCACGGTTTGTATCACCTTGTATGGCTTCAATGACATGTGAACTCTCCGTTGCCCCACTCGTGCA
>CALPQG020000021.1 GCA_943325655.2 Bifidobacterium breve
AAAGTAATGGCCGAAGACGATATTGGATTGTTTTCTAAAATCACGGACGTCATCGGCAAAGAACTCAAAATCAACGTACGTTCGGCCAGCTTCGATACGCACAATGGCTTGTTAGAAGTACACCTCAAAGTGTTGATCAGTAACCTCAAGCATTTGGACATGCTCGTGCACCGCGTGGCCAGAATTAAAGGGGTATTGAAAGTGGCGAGGGTGGAGTAGTTTGAGTGTTGCGTTTTTAGTGTTGAATGTTTAGTAAAAAGAACATTAAGAACCAAAAAGTAAATATCCATGGTAGCCTGTCGAATCCGCTTAATCGACGTTACCTCCCGTAGTTGCGGGAATATTCTTTGACAAAAAAACGTTGAATAACGGGGTTAAATTACACAGATAATTAAATCACTTCCCAAAAACACAAAAGGTATCCAATAGTACGGCGCAGCAAATGTTTTGGACGCGATGAGTTTCAGTGTTGTCTGTTGTAAATCAGTGGCATAATGGTCGGAGTTCATGGCTTTTTTATATAATGAAACCATCGAGATAGCGCACTTCAAAGGATGAAGAACAATAAATAAAATAAATGGACGAAGTCCTGATTACTAAACTCAAATTCCTATTTTTGTAGAGGAATATATTTGTTTAACGCTCCTATTTGATAATTTGAAAAAATGAAACCGTTTCTTTTTCTATTCCTTTCTTTGCTTTCATTTCTTACCAGCATAGCTCAAACTCCAGCTTTTAAAATAGCGAAGTTGAAGTACAACGGTGGAGGTGACTGGTATGCCAATAAAACGTCTCTTCCCAATTTGATTGAATTTTGTAACAAGCATTTAAAAACAACTATCGGTACGGATGAAGAGATTGTAGAACCCGGCAGTGCCGAATTGGTTTTATATCCATTTGTGCACATGACTGGCCATGGCAATGTGGTTTTCTCAGACGCAGAAGCGCAAAATTTGCGTCGCTACCTTGAAGGTGGTGGTTTTTTGCATATCGATGACAATTATGGCTTGAATAAATTTGTAAGGCTGGAAATGAAAAAAGTATTTCCTGAACTGGATTTTGTAGAATTGCCATTTTCCCATGCCATTTACCATCAAAAATACGATTTTCCCAAAGGTTTACCCAAAGTGCACGAACATGATGGGAAATCTCCTCAGGGTTTTGGCTTAATTTACAAAGGCCGACTGGTATGTTTTTTTAGTTATGAATGTGATTTGGGCAACGGTTGGGAAGACCAATCCGTTTACAACGATCCCGAAACAATTCGTCAGCAGGCTTTAAAAATGGGTGCCAATATTCTTACATTCGCCATAACTCAACCCTAATATGTTTACAAATACAGAACAAATCATAGAAATAATGGGCTGGGTCGGTGCTTTGGAAGTACTGCTTGCTTATGGTTTAATTTCCATGAATAAAGTAACTGGCAAATCACTGTTTTTCCAATTGCTCAACTTAACCGGTGGGTTACTATTGATTGTGTATACCCTGGCTTTAAAGTCTTATGCCTCCGCTTTTGTAAATATTGTTTGGGTTTTGGTGGCACTTGTTTCCATTTACAAAATTAAAAAGTAGTATTTAAATTTGAATTGAATCGTAAATTGAATTTTTCTAAAGTAATAGACCATCACTACCTTGATGTGGTCTATCATTTACTGTATATTTAATTTATAATTTCCTGACCAATTGAACGTTTTGAAATTACTTTAAATATGTCAATGAATTAGACAAATTTGTTAACTTGCATTTTTATAATTAACCACCTTGAATCATTTATGCTCAATACCATTTATAACAACTACTTAGCTAGCACTGGAGTAAATACTGACACAAGAAAAACGACCAAAGATAACCTGTTTTTTGCGTTAAAAGGACCTAGTTTTGACGGCAACCAATATGCAGGTTTGGCCTTAGAAAAAGGGGCTTCTTTTGCCATTGTGGATGATCAATCAGTCGCCGTTTCAGCGCAGTATATTGTAGTAGAGGATGTGTTGACTTGTTTGCAAGACCTGGCTAACCACCACCGTAACCAACTCAATATTCCGATTATTGCCGTAACTGGTTCAAATGGAAAAACAACCACCAAAGAATTGTTACATGCAGTATTGCGTAAAAAATACAAAACATTCAGTACGCAGGGAAATTTGAACAACCATATTGGTGTACCATTAACCCTACTTTCAATCGACAAAAGTGTAGAAATTGGTGTCATAGAACTTGGTGCCAACCATATAGGAGAAATTGAATTGCTTTGTAAAATTGCAGCTCCTTCGCATGGACTGATTACCAATATTGGTTTAGACCATTTGGAAGGTTATGGAAGCATTGAAGGTGTGGCTCAGGGAAGCAGTGAATTATTTTATTACCTCCTGCACCATGAAGGTACTGCTTTCGTCAATTCAAACGATGCCTTGCTGATGCGAATGGCGTCAAGGCTTTCTAAAGTAATTACTTACCCTAAAATGGGAGATTTTTACCATTGTGACCTGAGCAAAAATGATTTTTACTTGGAAGTAACCACAGAAAAAAAAGAAATCATCCATACCCGTTTGACCGGTGCATACAACCTTGATAATATTGCTACCGCTTTGTGTATCGGCAAATATTTTGAGGTTCCTTCTGAATTGGCCAATGAGGCCATTGCGGCATATATTCCCCAAAATATGCGTTCTCAGGTAATCGAAAAAGGAACGAACAAAATTATTTTAGATGCTTACAATGCCAATCCTTCTTCTATGGAAGTGGCGATTGCAAACTTGGGAAATATCAAAGCCGACAAAAAAATTGCAATACTTGGTGACATGTTCGAATTGGGCGATTTGTCTGTTCAGGAGCACAATAGAATTTCTGATTTGGCAGTAAACAATCATTTTCACCTGGTAATTTTGGTAGGAAAAGCATTTAGTGCCACTTTGGTAAGTGCTACGAATTGTTTGAAATTTGACAGTATTTCCGAAGCAAAAGATTGGTTGATTTTACAATCATTTGACGATGCTGTTTTTCTTTTGAAAGGTTCAAGGGGAATGGCATTAGAACAATTAGTCGAACACATTAACCCTTAAGACCATCAAATTTTTATTCACCATAGGAATATTTTTAGCCCATACATTTTGTGTTTTTTCGCAAAGAGAAATCACTATGAGTGGTTTTATCAAAGATATGGAAACAAAAGAAGACCTCATTGGAGCCGTTATTCAGGTGAAAGGTGCATTGAAAGGCACTACAACCAACACTTATGGTCATTATGCCATCAATGTGAATGCCAATGATACCCTGGAAATCAAAGTGTCGAGTTTGGGTTTTACAACATACACCGCTACTGTTTTTTCTGGTCCTGAAAATTTTAAGAACAATATTTTTTTAACACCTTTGGTCACAGAAACCAAAGAAGTAGTAGTAGTAGGTAGCAAAGACCTACAGGATTTTGAGTCGACCCAAATGAGTAAAAATGTAGTTACCATCGAGGAAGCAAAGAAGGTTCCGCCTGTTTTGGGCGAAGTAGACATCATCAAAGTGTTGCAATTAAAACCCGGAATTCAGTCTGGTGGAGAAGGAGTAACAGGGATTTTTGTGCGTGGCGGTGGTCCTGACCAAAACTTAATTGTACTTGATGAAGCCGTAATTTACAATGCCAGCCACTTGTTTGGGTTTTTTAGTATTTTTAATCCTGATATTGTCAATGCTGCGGAGTTGTACAAAGGGGCATTTCCTGCACAATATGGTGGTCGACTTTCGTCTGTGATAGATGTTAAATTGAAAGAGGGGAATAAAAACAAATTCGGTGCAAGTGGAGGACTTGGTTTGATTGCTTCAAGGTTAACGGTTGAAGGTCCGATTCAGAAAGGGAAATCATCTTTTATCATCTCAGGAAGAAGAACTTATGTCGAACCATTCATTGATTATATCAACAACAAAAACAAAGACAAACCCGATTATGATATTATTCCCAATTATTATTTTTATGATTTCAATGCAAAAGCAAATGTTGAATTGGGCAAAAATGACAGGCTATTGGGTAGTTTTTACCTGGGTCGAGATGCTTTTAAATACCGAACCCGATCTAACTTCGATTTTATTTGGGGAAATACTACCGGTTCCCTGAGATGGAACCATGTATTTGGAAGCAAAATGTTTTGCAATACAAGTATGTATGTTTCCAATTACAGTTATGTCATCAAACAAAAATTTGAAACTTTTGACTTTCAGCTAGGCTCTTACATCACTGATGTTGCTTTCAAAACCGATTTTGATTATGCACCGAATAACAAACACGACATAAAATTCGGGGCTTATTTTACCCAACATAATTTTAGTATTGGTAGGTTACAAGCCGGAACTACTGACGGAACCGTTAATTTTGAGGCAGGAAATAGGCTTGAGGCGCAAGATTTCGGTATTTATTTGGGCGATGAATTTGAAATTTCACCCAAATTGAAAGCTAATATTGGACTCCGTCTGTCTGGTTTTAGAAAAAATCAGGAAGGATATTATTATTACATTACGCCCGAACCTCGTTTGGCGGTGAGGTATAAATTGTTGCCGACTATTTCCTTAAAAGCAAGTTATACCCGCATGATGCAGTACGTGCATTTGGTGAGCAACTCGGGAGGAACTTTGCCCACTGATGTTTGGTATCCATCCAATAAATATGTAAACCCTGAAAGTGCGCATCAATTCGCCATTGGACCTTCTGCAAGTTTTTTAAAAGGAAAGTACAACATCAGCTACGAGTTTTATTACAAACGCATGTACAACCAAATGGACTTGCGTGATGGTGCCCAAATATTTTCTAATCCAAAAATTGAAGAAGAGTTTGTGTTCGGTGATGGCTGGACGTATGGAAATGAATTTTTTGTTGAAAAGAAAAAGGGAAAACTTACAGGTTGGGTGAGTTATACACTTTCCTGGAATTGGCGCCAGTTTGACCAAATTAACAAAGGATTACCTTTTAACCCAAGGTTTGACCAAAGACATAACATCAATGTGGTGGGGATGTATGAATTGAGTAAAAGATTTACACTTTCACTCACTTGGGTGTATGGTACCGGAAATGCTGTTACTTTGCCCCAGGGGAGAATTATGTTACAAAATATTCCAGGTGCAAATACCAATTTCGCCATTCCGGAATATATGCCCAGAAACAGTTACAGGATGGCTCCATACAGTAGGATGGATATTGCCTTTATATGGAAATTTGCACCACGATGGGGAGAGTCTGATTTGACTTTTGCCGTGTACAATACCTATAACAGGTCAAATCCGTATTTTATATATTTCGAACCTGAAGCAACGGCCACAAAAAACAATTATAAATTTGTCGCCAAGCAGGCTTCTTTGTTTCCCATTATTCCAACGATAACCTATAACTTTAAATTCTGATGAACAGTAAGCCTGTTATCATAGCACTTTTATTATTTTGCTTACTCAGTTGTAAGCTTGATAAAACTATTGAAGTTGTTTTGCCTCCTTATGAACCCAAAACTATGGTGGAATGTTATTTAGAGCCAGGAAAACCATATACTATTTTTTTAACCAAAAGTATCAGTTACTTTGACTCTTTGTATCCAAATGTAAATCGTGCCCAAATCACCATTAACTATAAAGGGAAAGTGGATACTTTAAAATACAATCCTTTCTTAGACTCCACAAGTTCGAAATTTTATTTGTATACGGCCGCCAAAATTGTTCCTAATGAATTTGATATTCCTTATACTTTAAATATTGTTGAAGAGGATGGTCAGGTAATTACCGGAGAAACCAGCCTGTTAGCTCCAGTGAAAATAGATACTATCCTATATACCTATAGCGATAAATCTTCCGGAAATGTAAGTTTACAGGTCAGATTTCAGGATAACCATCAAACTGACGATTATTACCGTTTGTTGGTAAATCGAAATACTTTATTGGTGGATGCAAAAAATTCCGATGATCTTTATAACGATGTAAATTTACAAAGTACTAACTTGGAGTTGAAAGTAGAGGAACGCTTTGATAAAAATGATACTTTGATTGTAACATTGGCACATATCAGCAAAGCTTTTTATGACTTTTCCAAATCCGTACATCTAGCAGCAAAAGCCAATGGAAATCCATTTGTGCAACCTGCTGCCATTAAATCTAATGTGACGGGAAATGCACTCGGTATTTTCGCAGGTTATACGTATAGCAGAGACACCATCATTATTAAATAAATTGATCATGAAAATATTACTGATAGAAGATGAAGTAAAAGTTTCTGCATTTATTAAAAAAGGTCTGGAAGAGCAATCTTATGAAGTCGAAGTTGCTTTTGATGGTGCCATTGGAAAACGTTTGGCTTTGTACAACAAATACGATGTGTTGATCATGGACGTAAACATGCCTCAAATCAATGGCTTTGATTTGGCCAGAATATTAAGAGAAGAAGGCATCACTACGCCTATTTTGATGCTCACGGCTTTTGGTACCACCAATGATAAAATTGCTGGATTTGATGCCGGAGCAGATGATTACCTGGTAAAACCATTTGAGTTTAGAGAGTTGCTTGCCCGATTAAAATCGTTGTATAAACGCTCAGGAGACCATGTTCAAAAAGGTAAAAAGTTAAGTATTTTAGACCTTGAACTGGATTTGGATGATAAATCTGTCAAAAGGGGTGGTAAAAAAATTGACCTCACCGCCAAAGAATTTTCCTTGCTTGAATATTTTTTAAGGAACAAAGGCAGGGTGATTTCAAGGGTTGATATTGCCGAAAAAGTATGGGACCTTAAATTTGATACAGGTACCAATGTGATTGATGTGTATATCAACTTCTTAAGAAAAAAAATAGACAAAGACTTCGATAAAAAATTAATTCATACCATGGTAGGAATGGGTTATATCATGAAGGAAGAGTAGGTTTTTGTTTTTTAGTTGTCAGTTATCGGTTTACAGTTCTTGTGAACATGGTTTCAGTAATGAACATTTATAATTAATCTATTCATTTTTCATGTGACTATCAAATGAATTAGGCATAATACTCAAATTCGATTTCCAAAACGCTAATTTTTTTACTATTTTGCGAGTCTAAAATAATACATTATCTACGATTACTTTATATTTTAGTAGAATAAAACTGTAAACCGTTAACTGTAAACTGACAACTTAAAATAATGAAAGCATACGTATTTCCTGGTCAGGGGTCTCAATTCTCAGGAATGGGAAAAGACCTTTATGAAAGTTCTGAAAAAGCTAAAGCCTTATTTGATAAAGCCAATGAGATTTTAGGATTCAATATTACTGAAATTATGTTCCATGGGTCTGAGGAAGAATTAAAACAAACCAAAGTTACCCAACCAGCAATATTTTTGCATTCTGTAATACTTGCGGCCATCACGCCTGATTTCAAACCTGATATGGTTGCAGGACACTCATTAGGCGAGTTTTCTGCATTGGTAGCCAATGGTGTATTGTCATTTGAAGATGGCTTAAAACTGGTTTACAAAAGAGCTTTGGCGATGCAAAAAGCCTGTGAAATTAATCCTTCAACCATGGCGGCAATTTTAGGCTTGGAAGATGAAAAGGTAGAAGAAATTTGTGCCAGCATTAAAGACGAAGTGGTCGTTGCTGCCAATTATAACTGTCCTGGTCAATTGGTGATTTCTGGATCAAACAAGGGTATTGAAATCGCTTGTGAATTGATGAAAGCTGCTGGTGCAAAACGTGCATTGCCACTTCCTGTTGGAGGAGCTTTTCATTCTCCATTAATGGAACCAGCCCGTGTAGAGTTGGCTGCTGCCATTAACAGCACCAGTTTCAGTAAACCATTATGCCCTATCTATCAAAATGTAACCGCTGCGCCCTCAACTGACACAGAAGTCATCAAGAAAAACTTAATCGAGCAATTGACTGCTCCTGTGCGTTGGACACAAATTGTTCAAAATATGTTTACTGATGGTGCTACTTTGTTTGTAGAATGTGGTCCGGGAAAAGTATTGCAAGGTTTAGTAAAGAAAGTTGCGAAAGAAGCTGAAACAGCAAGCGTATAATTTCAATTGTTATTTGGTTTAATAATCAAATAAATTTCGTTGCGGTGCTTGAGCATTCTGCCCATCACCAAAGTAAATGTAAAGTAAAAACTTCGAAATTAAAACGTCGAAGTGTCAACCGAGACGAGAAGGGCAGACTGCTTAAGCACCGTGTTTAGTGGCATACTATTTTAATTTCTAGTTACAGTCATAACTATCCACGAAGAGTAAATGTTGTTAAATTAAAAATACCATTGTTGTCAGTCGACGACAATGGCATTTAAATTACAGTTTCAAAACTTTCAACGTTTTTCTATATCCATTTGTGTCTGTAATATTGAGTAGATAAAGATTAGGCTCTTCACTGTCCATTTGGATTACAATAGTAGTTGTTGATAAAACTGAACCGCTTGTAAGCCTTTGTCCTTAAGTGTTTATGATTTCATAATTGAAGTTATATCAAACAAAATTATAATATAGACTAATTTGGATGTTTTGATTTTTTTATTAAATTTTGTCAATATTATAATTGCGATTGTTGCACGGTAAAATTTGCATAAATATTTTCATAACATATTGATTATTTAGATATTGAAGCGTGAAACGAAATACAATACAGATGAGCTTTAATACTACTTATGTTGAAAAACGTACTGCTAAAACAGGTTTTTTAATCAAATAAATATTATAATTATCTGGTAATCAATATCTAATATCATTAACAATCATTATACTGTTGGGACAAGTGCAAAAGACACACCAAGCAATTCATGGGTTAAGCTTTTCAAAATGCTTCTAATAGGAAATTGGTATGATTTATCTGATAGACATGTTGAAGATATCGTAAGCGAAAACTTGTCAGCGATGAAGTTTTGTGAAAACAATGTTCCTGACCATACTGTTTTAAGTAGATTCAGAACTAAATTGACTGAACAGCTTTGCCAAAAGGTGCAAGTACTTATGCTGATAAAGCATACCGAAGCAAAGAAAACAGTAAAGTGTTAAAAGACAATAATTTAAGAAATAGAATTCATTATAAAGCTGTAAGAGGAATACATTAGCTAAGTGGCAGAAACAATTTAATAAAAGAGTAAGCACGTTTAGAAATACCGTTGAAAGAACATTTGGAAGTATTCAAAAATGGTTCGGAGCAGGCATTGCCAGGTATGTAGTATTAGCCAACACGAATACACAACACCTATTAGAATCAATTTGTTATAATTTAAAAAGTACGCCTAGATTAATAATTGAGACTGAAATTAGAAAAAAAATAAATACAACAAATTGGTTATCAGAAAATTGAATATGAAGTACATTTGCGATAGATGCTGTGTTGAATTACAATTTATTTAGATGTTTTTTTAATATATGGATTATTAAGACGGTCTAGAATTAGTCTGTATAGAGTGTTTGAGTCCCGATTTTCTCGGGATCTGAGCGCTGCCTTCTTTTTGTGTACATTCAAATTGAAACACAAATGCTTGATAACTAAGAAAAAAGCGAGTTGCGAAAGCACGGTCCGCCGTGGCGGAATCGCCCCAATAAATAAATAAATAAATAATTAAATACTGAATAAAAATAACATTCAAGAAAAATAGAATTATAGTATCTTAAAAAAATAAAATATCACACAAATTCTAGTGTAGATACTTTTGCAACACTCTCAATATATATGTTTGGTATTATTTCAAACTTATGTTTCATTACCCGGCATAATTTGGTAATTTTCAGACTTGGAATGAATTCACAAAACCCATAAAATAAAATCAGCCTCTAATGAAAAAAGTTCTTCTTGTTATTGCCTCCCTGCTTGTAGTGGTTGTTGCTGCTGCACTTATTTTACCTGCCATTTACAAAGACGACATCAAAGCTAAAATTGACAGTGAAGTGGCGAAATCTGTCAATGCCAACGTTTTTTATGACATCGACAAGTTTAGTATTTCGATGTTTCGCAATTTCCCCAACTTTACCTTAACCGCTGGCAACTTCGGTATTGTGGGTAAAGACGATTTCAAAGGCGACACCTTGACTGCTATCAAAGAGTTCCGTGTGGTGGTAGATTTGATGAGTGTGATCTCTGGAGACCAATTGAAAATTAATGGCATTTACCTGAATTCTCCCCGTATTTTTGCCACCGTATTGAAAAACGGAAAAGCCAACTGGGACATCGTGATTCCTGATACCACTCAGGTAACCCCTGAAAAACCAGCCGAACCATCAAAATTTGCCATCAAAATAGAAGAATGGAAAATCGTAGACGGCTATGTGGTCTACAACGACAAACTTACCCCCACTTACGCTGAAATTTCTGGCTTAAACCATAACGGTAGCGGAGACATTACCCAGGATATTTTTGATATTGCTACTAAAACGTCAGTAAAGTCATTGACCGTGGAACAAGCAGGCACTAGCTATTTCAACAAAAACAAATTCGAAGCAGCACTCAATTTAGGCATCAACAACAAAACCAATACTTATACTTTCAAAGAAAATGAATTTGAATTGAATGATTTTGCTTTTGGATTTGATGGTACTGTTGGCATGCCTGACACTTCTAATATTGATGTGAACTTGACTTTTGGCGTAAAGAAAACCGAATTTAAAAACATCATCTCGCTTATTCCTATGGTTTTCTTAAAAGGATATGAAGACCTTAAAACAGAAGGCACCTTAGCGCTATCAGGATTTGCAAAAGGACGTTACAACAAAACACAATTGCCTGCCTTTGGGTTAAATTTAAAAATTGACAAAGGCATGATGCAATATCCTAAACTTCCTGCTGCAGTTAAAAACATCACGGTTGATTTAACCATCAATAACAAAGACGGCGTACTCGACAATACTGCCGTAAACTTGTCTAAGTTTCATGTGGACTTTGGCAACAATCCCGTAGATGCCACATTGAAATTGGTTGGCTTAACCAACTATAATATTGACGCCACTTTGAAAGCAAAATTGAACCTGGGCGATATCACGACAATGTTTCCTGTAGAAGGAACAACTTTAAAAGGTGCTTTTGCCTTGGATGTAAAAGCGAAAGGAATTTACAATGGCAAACAAATGCCTAGTGTTTCGGCTGCCATGTCATTGGTAAATGGCTATGTGAAATCATCTTCATTTCCAGCAGCTTTGGATAAATTTGGCTTTAATGGTACGGTAAATAATGCCTCAGGTCAAATGGCTGATACCAAAATTGCTGTCGATAAATTTGCTTTTGTGATGGATGGTGCACCTTTTGAAGGTAGAATGACTGCTGAAAACTTCAACGACATTTCTTATTTCCTGGAAGCCAAAGGGATTATTGATTTGACCAAAATGACTAAAATGTTCCCTTTAGAAGGAATGACTTTGTCAGGACTTATCAATGTAGCCGATTTTAAAACCAGTGGAAAAATGTCAGATGTTACCGCCGGAAATTATGGCAAATTGCCAACCAGTGGCGACATGACTTTCACCGATTTTACTTATTCAAGCAAAGACCTTCCTCAAGGATTTAAGATGACAAAAGGTGTTTTAAACTTCACCCCTGAGAAAATGAACATCAAGCAAATGGATGGTTTCTTAGGAAAAAGCGATATCAGTGTCAATGGATCGGTGTCCAATTATATTGGCTACATGTTCTCTGAGGGAACAGTAAAAGGTAAAATGAATTTTAATTCTACCAAATTTGATGTCAATGAATGGATGACGGATTCACCAACTCCAACTCCTGATTCAACCGTTAAAATTTCGGCCTTGGAAATTCCTAAAAATGTTGACTTTGTATTAACCTCCAACATGACCAAAGTACTTTATGACAATATGAATATTGAAAATCTTAAAGGAGATATTATTGTTAAAGAAGGTACGGTAAAAATGAGCAATATCATTTTTAACTTGTTAGGAGGAAATTTCAAAACCAACGGCACCTACGATGCCAAAGATATTGCCAATCCTAAATTTGATTTTGGTCTAGACATCAAAAACTTAGAATTTAAAGAAGCTTACAAAACATTTAATACCATAAAATCATTTGCCCCACTTGCAGAGAATCTTGATGGGAAATTCAATATGAATTTAACCATTGGTGGAGATTTGGGTCAGGACATGATGCCTTTGATGAATAATGTTACGGGCGAAGGCGTAGTGAATATTGCTCAAACTTCAATCAAAGGATTAAAACTAACGAATAGCATTGCTTCAATCACAAAATTCAGCGGGTTGAAAGATTTAACCATGAAAGATGTAGCAGTAAGTTTTGAAATCAAAGAAGGACGTGTATATATCAAAAAACCAATTACCTTAAGTTCAGGAACCACAGGATTGGTAGTACAATCAGGAAGCCAGGGTATTGACGGAACGATGGATTATATCATGAAAATGGACATTCCTGCTGGAGCTGCTGGTGTGGCGGCAAACAATGCCATTGCTTCAATCACGGGTAAACCTGCCGCTACTGGTGGTAAAATTAGCCTTAACTTGGGAGTTACCGGAACTTCAACCAGCCCTAAAGTTAAGATTCTGGGTGGCGGAACTTCTGACCAGGTGACGGCTGTTAAAACAGCTGTGGTAGACAAAGCCAAGGCTGAACTGAATAAAGCAAAAGCAGATGCGGAAGCCAAAGCAAGGGCAGCAGCAGATAAATTGCAAGCCCAGGCCAAAGCAGAAGCTAACCGTTTGCAGGCCGAAGCCAATGCCAGAGCACAAGCGGAGAAAAAACGTCTTGAAGACGAAGTCAAGAAAAAAGCCGCTTCTGAAGGTAAAAAATTATTGAAAGGATTCGGACTATAGAAGTTGTCGGTTCAGAGTTGTCAGTTTAGAGTTTTCAGTTGAGAGTTCTCAGTTTAGAGTTTAGAGTTCTCAGTTTAGCGTTTTATGAATGCTTAGCTCATAACTTTTAATCCTATAAATTAACGCTAGACACTAGACTCTGAACTCTGAACTCTAAACTCAAAACAAAAAAAATATGAAAAAAATAATCTTGTTTTTAGTCATTGGATTGGGGCTTCTTTGTGCTTCTCCGGTGGTGAAGCTTAAAAAATACAAACCGGCTGCGGGTGTTTCGGTGAAGTTACCACAAGATTTTTTGGTGATGTCAGACGATGACATTGCGGCGCGTTATCCAAATTACAGGAAACCAATCGCCATGTACACCGCTCCAAATGGCCGAACGGACTTTGGCGTAAATACCGCCAACAATTTATGGGGCAAAAACCTGGGCATTTTGAAAGATGTGTACAAAGCTTCTTTGATGAATTTATTTGCCAAAGTAACATTCCTACAAGACACGGTGATGGAAGTAAACAAACGCAAAGTGATCGTGCTGGAGTTCATTTCCGAACAACCACCAAGAGCAACTTCACAACGCCAAGAAACAATACAGTATTATAGTTACATCACGTATGCAGTAGTCGACAAACGAATTTTTATCTTCAATTTTAGTACCCCCGATTATTTGAGGGAAGAGTGGCAACCGGTGGCGCATCAAATCATGAAAACCATTAAAGTAAATGCGACGGCCGCCTCCTTTATTCTTGACAACAGTGTGATTGCTCCTAAAACAGGAAAATCAGCCAAAGAGATTATGTTGGAGCAGCGCAAAAATAAATCATTTCCTAAAAAATAAGCTTGTACCATGACAGATGAATATTTCATGCGAGAAGCACTCAAGGAGGCAAAGTATGCTTTTGAGGAAGGAGAAGTTCCTGTCGGCGCAGTGGTGGTGGCTAACAATCAAATCATTGCTCGAGGACATAACCAAACCCAGGCACTCAACGACGCTACTGCCCATGCAGAAATGATTGCTTTAACTGCTGCTGCAAATACCATCGGTGGAAAATATTTATTGGATTGCACACTTTATGTCACCCTTGAACCGTGTGTGATGTGTGCCGGGGCTTCATGTTGGACACAAGTGAGTAAAATAGTTTATGGTGCGTCTGACCCTAAAAGAGGTTTTACAAACATTCAAGGAAATCTATTACATCCCAAAACCACTTACGTTTCAGGAATTTTAGCCCCTGAAGCGGAGGCTTTGTTAAAGGCATTTTTTCAAAAACTGAGG
>CALPQG020000022.1 GCA_943325655.2 Bifidobacterium breve
GCATTATCTTGAAAACATGCCTGATTTTGAGTTCTGAAATGATACCTTACTGCAGGATTGGTATTACAAATTTGTTTGGTCGTGCCGCACCAAGGGTTATACCATGGACAGTCTTTCACATCGTAACATTTTGTCTCGCTTACGAAAAAAGGCCTAAGAAAAGCATAAGCTTCCTCATTTTGCATAAAGTCGGCATGACCAATACAGCCATTGTAAAAATCATTTGTTGCAGCAATTTCATTGACTCTTTTTCTTAAAACTTTTAATCTTTCACCGACATATAAATTTCTATAAATGAGCCAATTTTCATCGTTACTTAAAGCATCATTGATACAGGTTACAGCAGGCGAACAAGCGTCTTGGTAGTCGGGTCCGGCTGGGCACCTTGCCATACTCGTTGCCATTTGCACCATGTTTAAATTTTGAGGTACCGGTTTATTATCACTACTATATAAAGCCATTTTAGCAGTCATATAATCAGTTATCCATTTGTCACTTGGTTTGGTTTCAAATTTTTTAATAGGATCTTTATTACTAATTACTGGATCATAATATTTAGTAGTTGTATTGCTAGCAGTTACGACACTAGGTTTTACTAAGTCTTTTGCAATGGCATCGCTAAGTGTTTGACATCTTCCTAATTGTACATTAAAAGCATATAAGTCAAGATGATGTATACAATCAAGTCCATATTTAAATTCTGGGTGAAATGCCACTAAAAATGCTCCCCAACTTGGTTTCCATAATTTTTCAAATTCTTTAAAATCCATTAAATTTTTTACTGGAATAGCACATACTTTTTTACCATTACAATTATTGGTAAAATAGGTAATGCCTGATTGATCAATTTGAGGAGTATAATTAGCTACACCATTGGTAACAGTCTTTTCTACTTTAACAGTAGAAAGTTTGCCATCTTCATTATAATAATCTGTTAATTCATAAGTAACATCGGTAATATTTTGAGGAGTATTTCCCCATAAAATTTTATTCAAATGATCACTATAGGTAGTCGAGCCCACATGCAAAACAACCATAACGGGAGTTTTCCAAGAGGGTGCACTAGTCAAAGCTATTCCAGTTTGGTTAGCTAGGCCATTTTTTTCATTAAAAATAGACAAAGGAAAAGGAGAAGGATCAACTACTGGCGTGATACCTGTTTGATTAAGCACAATTGTTTGTTTTGGTTGATTAACGGTACCATCGCTATTCAAACTTGGATTTTTTTCTGGAAAACTTGCTTGTTCCGTTCTTATTTGGCCATATTGTCCTCCAGTTGACATGTCACCTTTCATAGCATCAAGACTTGCACTGCATGGATTAATATCCAATCTGCCACAAACACTATTGCAAAGTTTTACCAACAAATCATAATCACGACTTGTTTTAGAAGTTTTATTAACCAAATCATCACATTCATCACAGCCAAAATTACAATCCACCTTTGCTTCAACTTTATTAGCTGCTTCCATAACAAACTCCTTTTCTTTTTTTAAACAATTAAGATTGGAATCTGCTAAGTAATCATTCCAATATTTATCCAGCACTTTATCATTGATTTTTAAAGTTTTAGAAAGTGTATAATCGCCTTTGTCGAGCGTAATACTTTTAGAAAGATTAATTGTATTTGTTTTGCCAGTAGATCCTGCATGAGAAGTGTCATTGATAGCAAACAATGTTGTTTTACATTTATCCGTTAAAGTTATTGTTGCTTTGAGAGCTCCGTCAAAAGCTTTGTTTTTAGTGGCATCTAGGGTACATATTTCTTGGTGAGCAACAGCATCAGCGCCATATTTAAACCCATAAGGAGTAGCATCCCCGGTAACAGTTATGGTTTCACTATATATTTTTTCGTTCCCACCAGCATTAATAGTATTTGTTTTATTTCCTTTTAATACATCTTCATGGATAGTTCTTTTTTTATCGCCTCCTAAAGAATCAAGATTATCAGGACTTTGACCTGTTAAGGCAGTTGCTATCACTTTGCCATCGAGATCCAAATAGGAAACACTAATTTGTCCGTTAGGATCTGTCACTATATTTTTCTTGTAATGCGATTGATTCCCCACTTGCGTGCCAAATAACCTGGTTAATTCAGCAGATTTTGGTGTAGAATACGCATATTTTGTTTCGTGTTTACTACCTAAAATATGTGTTTTACCAACACCAGACTGCGCATCAATCCTACCAGTATTATCAAGTGTATACTGCGTTTGCGTGAAAGGATATTTTTCAGCTGAAGGAATTAAATCCCTGTTAATGATTTTATCTTTTGACGGAAGCTCAGATGGTGCTAATGTTTTAAAATTATTTAAAGAAGAATAATAGTTAGAAGCACTATTTAATTTACTATCATCAAAAGAAGGTACTGAAGTTGTGCACGTACCGCTAGGTGAAGTGATGATATAATCCTCTTTTTTTAAGAATGCAGGATTTGTGGTTGTAGTATTAAAATCATTTTGATAAGTAAGGGTTGAAAGTGGAATAGGCACAGGTAGCAATTGTATGGTCGGTCTTCCAGCATAGTCATATAAGGTTTCTCCCACTATGGTTCTGTTATCTGAATTTATACGCGTCACAGCTTGGCGGTTTCTCATACTTCCATCATGGTAGGAAACTACTGTTTTTGTTTTCCCTTCTTCGGCAAAAGAAATAGAGGACTGCCAGTTTTTAAAGTTATCTAGGCCCGCAAATAAGATAAAGTTATCATTGTTATTCGTTTTCCAATTATCTAAGTTAATCGCACTATTATTATTCCCATTAGACCAATTAGATTTATATTCCACAATACCCCCACCATGTGTTCTTTTACTTATGGCTCTTAAACGGTACAACACATACCCATGCTCATACACTAAAGGAATTTCAAATCTGTTCGCTTTTAAGACCACTCGTGAGCTATTATTTCTAAAAGTAAGTCCATTTAAAGTAATGTCTTTTGGCGCTTTGACAACAACATCACTTGGTTCAAATTTTGTTTCATTTGTTTTCGCATCCATACCAGCTATATAGGTCCACTCTAATTCATAAGTTTCAGCTCCAGGAATAACATCCCAAGTCACGTTCAAATTTCCATTCTTAATAGTTGGGTCATGGGATAAATTTGTAAATGCTACAGGGTCAGGCATTGGGTCATACGATGTAGTAATAATAGACACATTGAGTTCTAATAAGTCCCAATCAGCAGAAACAGGCACTCCATTTAATGCGATAACAGTCACATACAGTTCGTGAACATTTTTATTGAGCCAAAAAGTTTTCAATTTGGGCTTAGCACTGTTCACCTCCAAAGACAGGGTAACATTTTGACTACTAAGCTTTCCTCTGTTCAAATCATCATAAAAATAACCTACTTGAAGTTCAATGCTTGGAGTAGCATGACTCACTTTCCCAGCTGTAAAAGCTTTTGCTATAGAAAATTCTATCACTGCTACCGCAGATTCTAAACAAACTTTTGACTGTAAACCTATCGGGATTAAATTCCTCCTTGAACCACGTACAGTACATGGGTCACCATTTTTTTGTTTCAAAGGACCTACTAGTTCCCTTTTAGTATAAGTTGCTTTTACTGTATCTATTTTGGCAAAAGCACTTAAGAGGCTCAGTAGAAAAATTAAGCTTAAGAAATATTTTTTCATGAATTCAATAAATTAAATTACCTTAAAGATTGATGTAGTTTATAAGACTGAAAAGCTTGAGTCAATTGATAAGCCTTGTTATTTTTTAGGATATATTTTTCAATGTTTGGAAATCCTGGTTCCACGGTAAACTTTTGTTCCCAATTGGAATAAACGATATTCATATCATAAAGCGTTTGATTAACAACACTTTGATTAAACCTGGAATAGATATAATTCGGAACGCCATTCTTAAAAAAACAAAATTTAGCAAATTGATAAGTGTAGTTAGTTCCAAAGTTTAGGGTACATACAGTTTGATCACCCACGAATGCTAGGGTTATAGCTTGTGCGCTATCAATTAATGTTGAGAAACTTTCAAACAATTTTGCAGCAAAAAATTGGGTATTAGAAATCGTATCTTCCATATAATGCATCAATTTATGCTGTGAATTAATTACCAACATTCTGCCTGGAGTAAACAATATTTCTTGCTCATTCCCTAGCAGCATTTTGATGGCAGAAGGTGTTTTATACATAGCAGTATGGGTTACTTTAGTTCCTGGGCTTGCGGCATTTCCGTTCATCACCATATCATAAGACATTTGGAAATTTTCAGTTGCAACAAATGCATTATCAAATACCAAACAGGCTTTTATTAAAGCTTCTTTGTGTTCTTGCCCCCAAACGCCTAAGGGTAACCATAAAACGATAAGTAAAACAGGAAGTGATTTTCTCATTGCTACATTATTTGTTGGTCAGCTTACTTTGATTATTTCTGGTTTCTTTGATGGTCATGACACCACGTTCGGTTTCTTTTTTTACACGAATAAGAATACCTTCATCATCATACTCATATTTGGTAGCAAAATTATTTTCATCTAATTCTGCTATTAATTTTTGAGTGGAAGGGTCATAGACAAAAGATTTCATATTGCTTTTAAATGGATGTAACCTTATATCATCAAAGTAGGCATCTATATCATTATCATTATTGACCATCACTACAACGATATTTATTGCATCCATAGGAATGGTAAAATCTGCCTCCACACGTTGCCACCCATCAATGATAGCACCTGTAGGTGTATATATTTCTTCTCCGATAGTTTCTCCTGAGCGGGTTTTGAAATGTACCTCAAGACCTACATTTTGATAAGTATCAGGAGCATTCACGCTGTAGTTTTTTTTAACCCAAGCAGACAAAATATATTTGCTTCCAGGATGAGGAGAAAATGAAGGAACACACTCCGAACAGCTTTCTATACAAGGTTGTACAAGTATAGTTTTAGACGCAGTACAGCCTAATAAATTTGTACCTTTTACTTCATAAGTTGTTGCTAAACTTATAGCAGCTAAAGGGTTGTAAAGAGTTACACTACTTAAATTAGTGCTTGGAGACCACACATAAGTAGTAGCACCAGAAGCTACCAATTGCACTTTGCCAGCTATACAATTAGCACTTAAATTGATTACAGGAGCACTGGAATATGGAGCAAAAACACTAGAAAAACCAAGATTGGAACTCAAATTACTAGGGGTAATCATCTTTTTTTGACATGCATCAGTAAGATGAAATGGATCTGAAAAATCATACTTATAAATAGAATTGGTATGAACTCCTCCGCACTGGTAATAACGACCATCTGGCCCTAATTTAATGGCAGACCCAAACACTCCATAAGAAATAACTTTAATGTTGGTATTAATCCATTCATTTGAGGTGTAATTTGTTCCTAATAGAAGTATTGGATTGCCTCCTTGATCTTTGTTGTCATTTCTCGAAAGAGTAACGAATAATCCATCACTAAATGGGGTAAACTCACAATCATAAACATGAGGATAAACATTTCCTACCCAAGCACCTTCCACCATTTTTGCAGCAATGGGCACATAAGGCGTATTTTTGTTTACCCAATTATTTAAAGTAAATTTCCCAGTACTATTATCAAAGTTGTAGAGTACAATAGAATTGCCATAATCCACATAATCAACCATTTGATTCACCGTGGCCGCTTTTTTACCATTCCATGAAAATTTCAGTGAGCCACGTTCTAACGTTGTATTGAAAGCTCCAGGTGCATTTAACAAAGGCGCAACACTTGAAACAATTGACTTGGAATCAATCCCTTTTTCGGTAAGCAAATAAGCATGAAGATTGGAGAAATTCGCTTTTCCCGCTAGCCCTGATTCTCTTATCGCAATCCAAATATCCTGTTTATTAGCATGTAAAGTGGCTTGTAGCTGTTCGGTTGTTCTGAATGTTCCAAGGCGAATAGGTGCCGACATGACATTGGTAGTCATGTTTAAAATAGCATAATTAAAACCTTTAGTGACTACTGAATTGGCATCATCAACAGTAAAAACATACATCAATTCAGGGGTAGCAGGATGTTTTACAAACAAGACGCCTTGTACACCACTAGAAAAATCAGTGGGATGTCCTGAACCGTCTTCATTACCAGACAATAGTTGAACAGGATTTAAAACAAGATTTTTATCATATAAATTTAAACCATTGGTAAAGTATTGAAGGTTGCCATCCTTGTCTGAGAAGGCTGCACTGCCTTCGTAAGTATAACTTTTTTCAGTAACATTCACCGTACCAATATCTGGAGACCAAGTTTCATTATAATTGCTAAAACTCAAAAACATCCCTTGCCCAAAATACCAATTGTAATTTGATTTCCAGCCATAAGATTCATCTATATTATTTAAATATGTCTCTGAACAGCGAACTGCTGTACTGCAATTTTCAACTGCTATTGTTTTACTTTTAGAATAGCTTGGATTGTTTTCATGGGTTGCAATTATCGTATATGTTCCAGGCAAAATATAGGAATGGTGTGCATTACTTTTGATAGCATTGGAAATTATAGTGCCATCGCCAAAATCCCAAATGATGTTTGAATTATCAAAACTACTTTCAGGTATAAAATCAATTCTATTACTGGTACATTCATTGGGAGGAAAATCAAAATCAAAATTACAAGTTGCAGTAATGGTTATAGACCTATTAAAAGTTTTATTATACTCATATACTTTTACCCCATTGATAGTATAGTTCCAAAATCCTTGAACTTTTAAAATAATAGCGTAAGTTCCAGGTTCAGTATACTGATATGTGGCATGAATATTATCTTCAACAATTTCAAGAGGTGCACCATTACCAAAATCCCATGTGAAAACAAAATCTGAAGGGGTGTCTCCATAAGTCTCCATACCTGCTACAAATAGCCCATTATTTGCTCCAACACAAGTAGATTTCCAAGATATTGAAGGATGAATTGACGCTAAATCCTTACCCCCAAAGACACCTACAGCAAAAACATGATGTATACCCAGTAAAAACATGAACAAAATCAGGATAAATTGATATGGATTGTATTGTTTCATTATCATTATATTTTATAAAAAATTACTGATTAACAAATGTTTATATTCAAAAAAATCAAACTTTATTTCACCTCTTCTACACAAGGAGAACTTACCGTTTTACTTAACGGTACTTTCGTATTGTGGGGCACCTTATAAGATTTAGAGCCGGTATGCGCTTCTGCTTCAACTACGGCAGTAGGTACAAATCTATTGACTGACCTCCAGCTGAAGTGATCGTCTCTACAATCATTGTAATCATAATCTTCGAAGCCATCAAAAGCTGATTCTTGGTATTGAGAATTGTTGGCAGTAGCTACAGGCAAATGTCTACCATACCCAAACTGAGCCATAGCATACCTTCCCAAAGCATCTTTGTTTTCAATTTCCATTCCCATTGAATTATAATTTGTAATTTCAGTGACATATTGCCAAGGAGAACATACATAAGCAAGCGAGGTAGTAATAGAAGAAAGATTTCCTTTTGTATCGGCTGGAATAAAACTCGAAGTCTTCGTACAAGCACTTAAGCCAGTAAACTGATCTTTCTTCATCCAAAAAGGAACAAAAGTACCTGTGAACACGCCGTCTTTGCGTATGTTCAATTGGTTGTTATTTTTATTTTGTGTTCTTCCTGAAAGGTAAGTATGCGAACGCCAAGGTCTCATTAAACCAGCATAACCTTTGATGTATGGATCAATTGTAGGGTCTGTATCGTAAGGGCAGTTACAAAAATATTTCCAAACATCTTTAAATTCTGTTGCTACAGCCTTGAGTACATTTTCAAAAACTAAAGTTGAGCGATGTCCATTTTTAATCGGGTTAGTTTTTGTAGAAATACTTCCAATAGGAGTTTCATGCATATTTTTATAGCCACTTCTAATAATTTTAGCGGTATAAGGCAGTAAAAACTTCGTTTCGCTTCCATTGTAATAATTAACTAATTTCAAATCAGCAGTTTTAGGATCAATTCTTACAATATATTTTCCCGTTAGCGTACCATTGTGGCCATTGTTTTCAGAACTTAGAATGGACAATTCATCCCCATCTACTAATTTTGATTTCACCGCTGCGGCATTGGGGTTGCTAAACACCATGCCTTCATTGATACTAGCCATTTTCATTCTATCATACCCCCAATGTGCCGGATAGGTAAAATTGTAAATCGGGTCTTCAAATTCATTAATTGTAGAAGTCAACAACGGTTGTCCAGTAATTTTGTCATAGGCTAAGGTACTCGTACTGATAGTGCTTCCATTTTCTGTAGCCTTTATTGTATCTAAAATACCCGAGCGATTAATAACTTTTGTTGTCACCAAAGATTTAAAACGATTGTATTCATATTTAAAATCTGGCCAAGCTGTAGGTGCTAAAACTGGAATAAAACCAAAAAGCATAAATTTTAAATTCATTTCCAAGCCAGCGCCAGCAGAAGTATAATCATGGTACCTTTGATCATGTACCACATCTACATGAATACCCATTTCCTTATTGGTTTCTATTGTTAAGTCCTTATCTATTACCGTTACATGATTTGTTAACTGGCCATTTTTATTGGTTTTATAGGTATAAACTACTTTTGAAATGGCATCTTCTTCAGTTGATAAAGCATATTGTGAAGGAGTTGTTTTACTTAAGCTTGCTGGTATTACCATTTGTGATTTTTGTTTGCCATGCATGTCGTTCAACTCAATACTATAGCCCTGAGAACAAGTTGCCAGTTCAACTTTAAAATTCATCATAAATATATCTATGGCAGGTAAATTCATGTTCCTACTTTCTAAACCTGTCTGATTGACAGCTGTTGGAAAATCTTTAGCGGTATAAAACTCCTGAATTACGGCACCTGTTCCGTTGCTTATTGGGGTATTTACACCTGCTAAAGCATTTAATTGTATAGGGGTAACGGTTACTTTGCTGTAACCTATCCCTGCTCCTGGGAAAAAAGATTCTCCGTAAGGTCCATCTATATAGGACTCTTTAACAGGCGTAAACCAATTGTTATCTTCCTGCTTATAAAGTGGATTTTTAAAAGGATTTTCTTCCCCTCCTAACATAGGTTCATAAATAGCTACCCCTGAGCTAATTGTTTGTTCATTTTGAAGTTTAGTATAGGAATAATATTGACCATAATAAGCACCTACCTCATTGGGAGAAGCAGTCATTTTTTTCCATTGATCTTCCATCACCACCGCTTTCACCCTATGGCCTCCTCCAATTTTTATAAAATCAAATTCTTTTAACCTTACAAATGATTTATTTTTATTAAAAAACTTCCCATGATTGTTCGCTGTCATATAATTAGGAAAACCAACGAGTGTTTGCACAACTCTGGCTACTGCTTCAGTGATAGCACCTATGACTTGATCAACCTCAAAATCGGAAGCATCTTTGCCGCCCATTAAAACTTGATTTAAATTCATTTTGGCAAACATCCACGAATTTTTAACCATGTCATTTACATCATTGCCTGTAACAAAATTGCCAAACTTCTTATTTTTAAATGCTATTTTACCAATTTTATATACCCCATTAACAGCGGGCAATACCGTACAGTCATTAAATTGTAGATCTGCATAACCACTAACATTTTCAAAATGATCAAAATCAGATTTATATACATTCACATTAAAATTGAAATATATTTGAGGAAGATCGGCTAAATATTTTGCCCTAAAAAATTCATCCGCGTCAGTATAACCGGCTGATTTCATTGCTTCAACAGTAAAACCTTCTCCAAGATCAATTTTAATTTTTGTACTACCGCCAGTGATGTCAGCATGAGCACCATAAAGCTCCCCTTTATCTGAATCTGCCACTTTAAACATCCTCATTGCTTGTTTATTTTGCACGTAAGCATAATCATCCGATTCATAAAAAACATGAATTTTTCCTCCAGTTGGCGTCAAAATGCTTTTCAAATTATACACAGAAGCATATTCATCTGCTTTAGTTTTAATTTGAGGGGTATATGGAAATGCTGCATTAGACATTTCATTTTCATAAACATCTTTTTTAATATCCTTCTTAAAATTCCCCCAACGGTCATAGTCTTTATAAGCATATTCAGGGTTTAAGGTACCAGTAGGGTACTCAAATTCATAAGGATTTAAGGCGCCTTTTTGTGAATTACCATAAGTAAACCATACACGTTTTAAGGTTAGTTTACCTCCTGCTTTATACCCTTTTGCCCCTGTTACAGCAGGTGCTTTACTGTTAGGTGAACCAGGTGAAAGTTCATAGGTATAATCAAAATAGACTGTTTTGACTGGAATGGATATGCCATTTCTCTTGTCTGCCTTAGCATATAAAACTATTTTTTTGAGACATTTTTGTTTTACACCACCTACTGCGCCATTTTCATCCATTACCCCTAGGCCATCCAAACGGTCTTCAGTATAAAATTCAGCAACATGGGTCCTGGTTTCAATAGAATGCACATAATAAATTTCTTTCGTGCCATATACAATACTCCCTTTATCATCATTGTGCCTACTTTGCAAACCTTCATTATAAGAAGCGTAATAAGCTTTAGCAGCTATAGGTGTTCTCCAGTGGTAATTATCGTTTAACTTGGCATAATTAAAATTAGTATAATTCCCTAAATCACCATCTGAAGGCCCTTTGATATTGTCAGCATCTACATAATCAGCAGAAAAAACATTGGTTAATAAATATGAAATGGCATACGCAGGGGTATTCGTTTTAGCATAGAAATGTTCTAACCCTTTAGCATTCGCTACAGAATTATCCTCCGTTGTATAAGGAACCAAGCCTGTCTTGGTGTCACCAACAGGATTTACAGAAAAAGTAGCTTCGTAATGCTCAGTATTGTACACAGGAATGCCATAGACATAACGACTGCCACCTGCTTGGGTAAGTCGAATTTCAGAAATATGATGTGGTTTTTTAGCCGCATCTATTCTGTCCATAAATTTATGCCCCTTGTAAAATTGATCGGTTAAACTCAGCACATTGTGATTGGATGTTGCAGAGGCAAGTGGCCACGTAAACGTATTAAATTCAAATGTTTTAATTTGGGGACTTATCGCAGTGCTTGAAGCTTCTTCTGCAGTTAAAAAGGTTAAATTTTCGTTTCTAGGAACTCTTTCAGGTCTAGTTGCTGTATTTTTTAACAAATAATCGGTTCTATTACTCGGCGAAAAAACATTTCCTTTTAAATCTCCTAAAATAGTCGCAATACTTGGTTTTACCAGATCAGTGTTATACAATTGTTTGTCATAGAATGCTGTATTGGCATCTGTTTCAATGCCCATTTCACCTATTTTTTTGAAATAAATGAGTTCTTTGTTTTGATTCGTATTGATTGGGGACTGAAATACTGGAATTGCGTCATCCCCCCATTTACCTGAAGTGGAAGAAGATTGATAATATTTTAAGTCTAGTCCCAATTTCATCGTTGGGATGGGTGCCGAACCAAATTCAAGATCAACTCCTACACTTGGCGAATAGCCATCTTCACTTGTTTCAGGATCATTGATGGTGCCTACATCAGACCTAAAAAGTCTGTATGCCCCTCCTACTCCTTGGCCCGTGGCTGAAAAAACATCATAGGTAAAATGAGTAAGGGCTAAATTTTTAGTGTTTTTGTCGTAAGATCCATCTTTTTCTCTATTAAAATCCATCAAGACCGTAGACGAATTATCTATTCCTGTATACAAATAACCATAGGCTTGTTTCCCTACTTGATTTTGTTTTAAAAATTGTCCTGCGTAATAGCCTTTGATGTCATAGCTTGTAAATTCTTTAGCAACATTGATATTCATCGCTAAACTAAGACCTAAATCTATATTAACATTGTAGGCCTCATGAGAAATACTAGGGGTATGAGATGGCGTAGAAAACCCAAAAAAAGCGCCCCCTAAATTAGGCTTAATCCCTAATTTACCTAAACTGGCTTGAGAGGAAGGGGCTGAATGCGTAAAAGACATCCCCTTAATACCCTCTCTGGTATTGTATGGAAAACTTAAACCTGTTTCATAAGTTGCATCTTTATCTGCCGCTTGCTTTTTGTATGCAAAACTAAATTTTGGTGTAAATCCCAAACCCTCTTCTGATCCCAAAGAAAAATCAGTGATTGAAGTATTGAAAGGACCAATAGAAAATAATTTAACCGCTTTAAGGGGGGAAACGCCAAAGGAAGCTGAAAATCCATTATAGGTATTATAACTTACTGCAATGTTTTTTGACGGACTTTTTAAGACTTTTTTCATGTCAAATCCATACATCTCATTTTTCCAGGCAAAATTAAGGGTAAATGTTTGGTTAGGTTTTACATGGTAAGTTTGGGCAACTTCTTCGCCTTTAAAGTCATCAGGCAAACCTCTCATGCTTCTGTTGATAGCGCCTACATTTACATTCCAACCTAAACCACACCAACTTGCTTCAGCGTCAGGTGTTATTCCAGCGGCATAATTTAAATTAATAGGATAACCACCTACATCCATCAAGGGAATGTTATAGGAAAAATCACCTGTAAAAGGGTCAACCATATTGTCCATGCCAGCTGGAGCAAATTGTTGCGTCTCGGGCTGACTCGGCCCTGAAGACAATGCATAGGAAGGGGTGGTAGGCATAAAAGTAAGACCAAATACCACTAATGTACATAAGGAAAAAGCCTTTTGATATTTTCTAAATAATTGCAACATGGTTATAATTTAAGCTTTGGTAAGGTTGATAAAATTGTACTGTCAATTTTTAAAGTGATGATTTCAGTAGTTCCTAACATAGGCTGAAAAAGACATGCCTTATAAGAAGACGTCAAGTCATCTTTTGGAATTAACATATACACATGACTTGGCTTATTTAAAATCATCGCTGGAAAAACTTCTATGATGGGCAAAATGGTATCTTTTTCATTTTGCAAAAAAAATACTCCTTTTGACAAGGCTGTGATAAATGCTAGACCACCTTTTAGCTTCAAAGCTGTAGCGGGTCTTTTATCCAAACATTCCGCAACAAAAAGATGGTACTTTTCTTTTTCTTTCAATAAGGGTTTAAAATCTTGATGAGGAAAATTCAACCAAGTATTTGCCGCTTCGAAATTGGAAGGCCTATACATCAGCGTAACTTTAAAAGAATCATTTTCTAACGTTGAAATACAACGATGTGCGCTATCTTCCAACCAAGTTTTATATTCTGGTAAAGTTAAATTTGGAATTGACGCTTCTGTATTCAAAAACTTAAAAAAAAAGGCGTTATCTTCTACACTTCTGTGAGCACAAGAGGCAAACCCAATGATAAAAAAAATGACATACTTACCGACACTTTGGTTAAAACTCATAAAAAATTGATAAAATTGATACCATTTAAATACATAGAAACTTGTATCGTGGAAAAAATTCAGTTAAAACGCGGTATCAATATTGTCTATTAAAAACAAAAGGATACAAACAATTCAAAAAAACAGCACCAAAATACTTTCAAAATTGACCTAAAAAACTAAAACAAACAACAAAACACAAAAAAATAGCTTTTAAAACCAACAACGCAAAGATATACAAACATTTTTATTTCACAACCTTTTACAATAAAAACATAAAATAAACGCATTAAAATAATTAGCCCAACAATTCAAGGTAAAAAGCCTCATCCCAAAACCATCTTGCAAGGAGCAGGGTTTTAGATCCCGACAAAACCACCATTATTTTTTGAAAACGAATAGGTTTACTATGA
>CALPQG020000023.1 GCA_943325655.2 Bifidobacterium breve
ATAAATCATAATCTCATCAGGAAAACCGAAAACTGTAAACTGACAACTTAAAAAGCTTGTCTCTTTGGCATTTTGTGCTTACTTTGGCATCATTAAATCGACAATAAATTTTCAAACAACTAAAATTATAATTATGGCATTTCAATTACCTGCGTTACCATACGCTACTGATGCTTTGGAACCAAACATCGACAAATTAACCATGGAAATTCATCATGGAAAACACCACAATGCTTATGTAACCAACCTCAACGCTGCCATTGCTGGTACTGATGCTGATACACTTTCTATAGAAGATATCATTAAAAACATTAGCAAATATCCAATGGCTGTTCGTAACAATGGCGGTGGACATTTTAACCATTCTCTTTTCTGGACTTTGTTGGCTCCTAACGCTGGTGGCGCACCTACAGGTGAAATAGCAGCAGCAATCACAAAAGCATTTGGTTCATTTGATGCCTTCAAAGAAGAATTTTCAAAAGCTGGTGTAACGCGTTTCGGATCAGGTTGGGCATGGTTAATCGTGAAAGCAGACGGCTCTTTGGCTGTAACTTCTACTCCTAACCAAGACAATACTTTGATGGACATTGCTGAAGTAAAAGGCACTCCAGTATTGGCTCTTGATGTTTGGGAACATGCTTATTACTTACATTACCAAAACAGAAGACCAGACTATATCGCTGCATTCTGGAACCTGGTAAACTGGGATGAAGTAAACAAAAGATTCGCCACTGCGAAATAATAATTAAGCTGTTACAAAAGGCAGCGCATAAGAATATTATCCTGATGGTTTATGTTGGTTATCTCCATAAATTGTCAGGATATTTTTATTGGTCAGGGACTTTTAAACTTTCAATTTAAATAGTCATTATTATAAGTTTTCTACTTTTGTTATTGACCTTTTAACAGAATACTTCAACTCATAAAAGTAGGTTTTGACTGAATTTTTGCTTCCCTAATTTCTTTATTTAAAGACTCTAAGGGCACTTCAATGAACTATATTGATTTTTTAAAAATTGAAACAATATTTTTAAAAACTCTTTATCGTTTCAGTGCGTAGAAACAGTAATTTTTTATACTTTAGCAGGAAATAATAATATTTCAAGCAGGTCTTTGTTGGTCATTTATAGATAAGAATAAAATGAAGAGAGTCATCAAAAAAGTTGCAGTATTAGGGTCAGGTGTAATGGGATCGCGTATTGCTTGTCATTTTGCCAACATCGGAGTTCAGGTTTTGTTACTTGACATTGTTCCAAAAGAACTTACAGCCCAAGAAACTGCTAAAGGATTGACTTTCGAGAACAAAGTGGTGCGAAACCGCATTGTAAATGAGGCGCTCAATGCTGCCATTATATCCAATCCTTCTCCTCTTTATGATAAAAAATTCCGTGATAGAATTACTACCGGTAACTTCGATGACGACATGTCAAAAATTGCCGATCTTGATTGGGTAATTGAAGTGGTAGTGGAAAACCTTGCGGTTAAAAAAATCGTTTTTGAACAGGTAGAAAAATATAGAAAAGCAGGTACTTTAATCACCTCAAATACTTCTGGTATTCCTATTGGATTAATGACCGAAGGCAGGTCAGATGATTTCAAAGCACATTTCTGTGGGTCTCACTTTTTCAATCCTCCAAGATATTTAAAATTATTAGAAGTAATTCCTACGCCATTTACCAAACCAGAAGTCGTTGATTTTCTGATGCATTATGGCGATTTGTACTTGGGAAAAACTACGGTACTTTGTAAAGATACTCCCGCATTTATTGCTAACCGTGTCGGTATATATGCCATCATGAATACACTCCATGCGGTGTTGGATTTGGGTTTATCTGTTGATGAAGTCGATAAACTGACCGGACCGGTTATTGGTCGTCCGAAATCGGCGACTTTTAGAACCATAGATGTGGTGGGTTTAGATACTTTGTTAAAAGTAGCCAACAACCTCAACGCCGGTTTGCCAAATGATGAGGCGGTGAACATGTTTAAGTTGCCTGAACTTTTGGTTAAAATGGACCAAAAAAAATGGTACGGTGACAAAACAGGACAAGGATTTTATAAAAAAGTTAAAGGTGCCAATGGTTCAGAGATTCATTCAATGGACCTGAATACGCTGGAATACCAACCTAAAGGAAAAGTTAAATTTGCTACTTTAGAACTTACCAAAACCATTGATAACCTCAAAGACAGGTTCAAGGTATTGTTGGCTGGTCAAGACAAAGCAGGCGAATTTTACCGCCGTACTTTCTTCGGTTTGTTTGCTTATGTAACCCACAGAATTCCTGAAATTTCGGATGAGTTGTACCGTATCGATGCGGCCATGTGTGCAGGTTTTGGTTGGGAATTAGGACCGTTTGAAACATGGGACATGCTTGGCGTAAAACGCACCTTGGAAACTATGGAAGCCACGGGCTACAAACCAGCAACCTGGGTTCAGGAAATGCTGGCTTCAGGGGCAGATAAATTTTACAAAGTAGCAGATGGCAAACGCAAATATTATGACATTGCTTCTAACTCTTATAAAGTAATTCCGGGTACAGAAGGACTTATTATTTTGGATAACCTTAGGGCCAATAAATTGGTTTGGGGAAATGCAGGGGTAAGTTTAATTGATATTGGAGATGGTGTATTGAATTTAGAATTTCATTCTAAAATGAATACCCTTGGTAGCGAAGTGGTTGAAGGAATTAACAAATCCATCGCCATAGCTGAAAAAGATTTTGCAGGATTGGTTATTGGAAACGAAGGACCAAACTTCTCTGCAGGTGCTAATTTGGCGATGTTGCTGATGTATGCCATAGAACAGGAATACGATGAAATTGATTTGATGATCCGTACTTTCCAAAACACCATGATGCGTGCAAGGTATTCTTCCATTCCGGTAGTAGTTGCTCCTCATGGATTGACACTTGGTGGCGGATGCGAATTGAGTTTACATGCCGACAGGGTACAAATTGCTGCGGAAACTTATATGGGTTTGGTTGAATTTGGTGTAGGTTTGATTCCTGCCGGTGGAGGTACCAAAGAATTTACATTGCGTATTTCTGACGGTTTTGCGGAAGGTGATATTCAACTCAATGCCTTGAAAAATGCTTTCTTAACCATAGGGCAAGCCAAAGTTTCTACTTCAGGGCAAGAGGCATTTGACATTGGTTTCTTAAGAAGAGGTGACAAAGTGAGTGTCAATAAACAACATCAAATTACCGATGCCAAACAAATGGTGATTGAGTTGGCTGCTGCAGGATATACACAACCTGTTCAACGCAAAGACATCAAAGTATTGGGTAAATCAGGATTAGGGATGGTTTATGCCGGCGCTTATACCATGTATTCAGGTGGTTATATCAGTGAATACGATAAATTTATTTCTGAAAAACTGGGCTATATCATGTGTGGTGGAGATTTGAGCGCACCTTCATTGGTATCCGAACAATACCTATTAGACCTTGAAAGAGAAGCGTTCCTTTCCTTAACAGGACAAAAGAAAACGCTTGAGCGTATTCAACACATGCTGACTACTGGAAAGCCTTTGAGAAACTAATTCAAGAAAAATAGTTGAACCATGAAGTCCTTGCTAATTGAAATTGGCAAGGACTTTTTTGGTGAATTTTTGACAATGTTTTCTTATTACACTCTCGCCCGCGTTTTGTCTACGACAAACACGCCTCAAGTTTTCACCTTATTCCGTTTGATTGCGTTTAGATAAAACGGAATATTTGTTTTGAAGACAATGCTTGTCAGGTGAAAACACCTGACACGGCGCAACGCTCTATGCTCGAAGATAAAGACCTTTCAAGGCTACACATTCGCTTTACGTTATACCTTGTTCTCAATAAATTGTCAATACTATTGTTCCAGATTTTTTATAACACCATCCCAATCCGAAAAATGAATTTGACAATATAATTTGCTTCCTACGCAGGTTTTAGCCAATTTTGAGTATCTGTATAATTATGGATAAGAAATAAATCTAATTGTTGTATAATGGTACTAAGAGCGGAGCATCTTTTTAAAAAATATAAAACCAGAACTGTAGTAAACGATGTTTCGGTAGAAGTAAATCAAGGAGAAATTGTTGGTTTATTGGGGCCAAATGGTGCTGGTAAAACCACTTCTTTTTACATGACGGTAGGACTTATTAAACCCAATACAGGTAAAATATTTTTGGACAATGAGGACATTACCAATTTGCCGATGTACAAAAGAGCCCAAAAGGGTATTGGTTATTTGGCCCAAGAAGCTTCTGTTTTCAGAACGTTAACCGTTGAAGAAAATATTATGGCGGTGCTTGAAATGACTGATTTGAGCAAAAAAGCACAAAAAGACAAACTGGAAGAATTGCTAGATGAGTTTAGCTTGAACCATGTTCGTAAAAATATGGGAGGTGTACTTTCAGGTGGTGAAAGAAGACGTACAGAAATTGCAAGAGCATTGGCTGTTGATCCAAAATTCGTGTTGTTGGATGAGCCATTCGCAGGAGTAGATCCAATTGCGGTAGAAGAAATACAAACCATTGTAGCCAAACTGAAATTTAAAAATATTGGTATCCTGATCACAGACCATAATGTTGACGAAACCTTATCCATTACTGATCGTGCTTATTTGTTGTTTGAAGGTAAAATATTAAAAGCCGGAACGCCTCAGGAATTGGCCGATGATGAAATGGTAAGAAGGGTTTATTTGGGCAAACATTTTGAATTGAAACGCAAAATTTAGTCGTTTTAAAAATTATTTTTTAAAACAGTTAAGATTGTCATTTACAAACCTGATTACTCTTAACTGAAAACTCTTAACGCACACAATGGCAATATTAAATTCTATCATCACCTGGATAATGAAAAAGCGCATTCATCAAATGGAGCTGTTCATGAAATATCCTGTTGATGTGCAAAATGATTTATTGAAACAGCTAATCCAATCGGCCTCTCAAACCGAATGGGGTAAAAAATATGAGTACAGTTCGGTAGACAAATTACGTGTTTTTAAAGAACGCGTGCCTATTTCTACTTACGAAGATCTTTTTCCGTACATAGAACGCATCATGAAAGGCGAGCAAAATATCCTTTGGTCTACCAAAGTAACTTGGTTCGCAAAATCTTCGGGCACGACCAATGCCAGGAGTAAGTTTATTCCCATCACACAGGAGAGTTTAGAAGATTGTCACTTCAAGGGTGGAAAAGACATGTTGTCCATCTATGTCAACAATTATCCCGAGACCCAAATGTTTGATGGAAAAGGCTTAACCATTGGTGGTAGCCATCAAATTAACCACCTCAATCCTGATTCCTATTATGGAGATGTGTCGGCGGTAATCATGCAAAATTTACCTTTTTGGGCACAAATCATCAGAACGCCAAAGCTTGAAATTGCTTTGATGGACAAATGGGAGGATAAAATTGCCAAGATGGTAGAAACTACCGTGGATGAAAATGTTACCAGCCTTTCGGGTGTTCCTACCTGGACCATCGTTTTGATACAGAATATATTGGCCGTTACAGGCAAAAAAACAATTTTAGATGTATGGCCCAACTTGGAAGTTTTTGTGCATGGTGCAGTTTCATTTAGTCCATACCGACAATTGTTTAAAGAATTGATTCCATCCCCTGACATGAGGTATATGGAAACTTACAATGCTTCAGAAGGTTTTTTTGGGATTCAGGACCAAACCAATTCCGAAGAGTTGTTGCTGATGCTTGATTATGGGATATTTTATGAATTTATTCCCATGGAAAATATTGACCAGGAGCAGCCCAATACCCTGACTTTAGAAGAAGTGGCATTGGGTAAAAACTATGCTTTGGTGATTTCTACCAATGCGGGTTTATGGCGCTACATGATTGGAGATACGGTAAGGTTTACTTCTTTAAATCCTTTCAGAATAAAAATTTCGGGAAGAACCAAACATTTTATCAATGCCTTTGGAGAAGAAGTAGTCGTTGAAAATGCCGATATCGCCATCACCAAAGCCTCCAAAGCTACGGGAGCAATCATCGCTGATTATACTGCTGGTCCTATTTATGTGCAAAATGAATCCAAAGGAGCACACGAATGGATCATAGAGTTTGAAAAGGAACCTTCAGACATGGATTATTTTGCTGAAATTCTGGATGTAACGTTGCGGGAAATCAATTCTGATTATGACGCCAAACGTTACAAAAACATGGCTTTAAAAGCTCCTCTGGTACATCATGCGCCTAAAGATACTTTTTATAATTGGATGAAAAGCAGGGGCAAACTTGGTGGTCAGCACAAAGTGCCACGCTTAAGCAACGACCGTATCTATTTAGACGAAATATTAAAAATGATGAAATCGAATATTTAAGATGCTGAAAAACGCTGTTATGTAGGGTGAAAAACCATTGACATTTTCAATAACTGTGATTAATGATTAAAAATAAAGTGTAAAGTGCAATAAAATCATGCACAATCTTTGAATTGTCTTGCGTACAACCTTTTTCGCATTTGCGTAAGGGATAGTCCCGATACTTCGGGATTGTTTGAGCACTTTTTCCTTGTTGTTTCATGTAATAATATTTACTTCAATGGTTGACAACAAGGAAAAAACGAATGCCGATAGCCCGACCCGCCACGGCGGGAAACGTCCAAATAATTCAGTTGAACTTTATTCTAAAATCAATTAGATAAATTATCAATAGTTATAAAGTAAAACCTGTTCATATAAACATAAAACCAGCAACTAAACCAGCAATAATAATAAATGGAGAAGGTATTTTGGTAAAAGTCAACAACAAAAAGGTACTGATCATGATGGTATTATTCAAGAGCGTAAATGGTACGGAATAATACATGGTAATAGATGCGGCAATGATCAAACCTGAATTTACGGCGTTGATTCCTTCTAGGGAAGCTTTTACAACCCTAAATTGTTTGAGTTGTTCCCAAAACCTGATGGTAAAAAATATTAAAAATGTACCCGGTAAAAACATGGCAATCCCCGAAACGATTCCACCAATTATTTGTCCAAAAATACCAGATCCTTTCATGGTAAAGGCGCCCAAATAAGCACTGAATGAAAATACCGGTCCAGGAACAATATGCACCAAGGCATAGCCAATGTTAAATTCCTGAGCGGTGAGGTAATGTTTAAACTCCACGAATTCAGTATACAATAAAGGTATCAGGGCTTGTCCACCGCCAAATACCAAACTTCCATTCCTGTAAAATTTTTGAAACAATTTTATGGGCATCCAGTCGAAGACATACCCTAAAATTGCAGAGATTAAAAATACACTGAGCCATAAAACAAAATTGCTCCATTCTATTTTCAGCGGTTTTTTTTCTTCTTCAGGATGGCGTCGGTATTTCAAAGAAGTGATAAATCCTCCCACTATTAACAAAAAAGGAAAAAACCAGGGTGAACGAACAAAATATGCCAAAATACCACTCATGACCATCAGTATAATCCCGACCTTAGTAGTAACGGCTTTTAAACTAATGTTATAAGCAGCGAAAGCCAAACATCCCAGCGCAATAGGTTCTAAATACCGGGTTACAGAAAGTGTAGAGCTGTCTAAATAGGAAATGACAATGGCTCCAAAAGTCATGATCAATACAGCAGGCGCCATCCAGACAAGCAAACTCAAATACGCCCACATTGGACCGCCCAACCTAAAGGCCAATGCGATAATTGTTTGGGTTGAAGTTGGTCCGGGTAAAATTTGACAAAGGGCATTCAGTTCCAGCAATTCAGCTTCGGTGATGTACCTTCTCTTGTTGACCATCCTTTCAAAAAGCATTCCGATATGGGCTTGTGGACCACCAAATGCACTTAATGCAAGTATGAGCACATCTTTTAAAAATATATATCTTCGTATGGTTTGCAATAGTTTTACTGTAATTTAAAATCAAAAGTACGAAATATTATGAGTATCTAAAATTTGGAAATTTAGTTTATGAAAATTTTAAAAGATCTTATAGTTGAAGGGAAATAAAAACTTTTGAATTTTATTTATTGTAGTAAATAGTACCTAAATTGCGAAAAATTTAAAAATATTATTATGCTTATACAGGATAACAAAGTTGTAGGTTTATCATTTGACTTACACATTGATCATGAAGAAGATGGTAAAGTATTAGTTGAAAAAGCAACTATTGAAGCTCCTTTTGTATTTATATATGGTTTAAGTGGCTTACCAGAAAAATTTGAAGAATTTCTTTTGAATAAAAAAGTGGGAGATTCTTTTGACTTTACTGTTGCTTCAGACGATGCTTACGGAGAATACGATGAAGGTGGAATTATTGACCTTCCTAAAAATGCGTTTGACAGTGAACCAGAAGTTTTGGTAGAAGGAAACAGAATTCCTTTGACTGATGCGCAAGGCGATACTGTTGTGGCTACCATTCTTGAAATAGAAGAAGATGTTGTAGTAGTTGATTTAAACCACCCATTGGCTGGATATGATTTGCATTTTACTGGAACAGTGAACGAAATCAGAGAAGCAACCATCGAAGAAATTGCTCATGGACATGTGCATGGAGAAGGTGGTCACCATCACGATCATTAATTGAAACGAATTAAAAATTCTTAAAAAGGCTGTTTTCTATATGAAAACAGCCTTTTTGCATTTATTGTTGTTTGTAGATGTGCCTAGATTTGTCACCTCAATTCCCCAACCATGATAACAATTTTAATTAAGGATAAATTTTTCTATTTTTGGAAATAGTATACGTTGCCTGAAAAGGTATTCAATACTGTTGAAGAAGTTGCTAAAGATTTTAATCCATCAAGTATACATATAGCAGTGTAATATAAATTACACTCCCCCTCATTGAAATACCATTCGTTTATGCATGAAGAAAATCATTTTAAAGGTTCTGAACTTGTTCGCGACATTGTCATTGGGATGTCTGATGGTTTAACAGTACCTTTTGCACTTGCTGCAGGTTTAAGTGGCGCTGTTACCGATCCCTCCATTGTAGTTACTGCCGGAATAGCAGAAGTAATTGCCGGATCAATCGCCATGGGCTTGGGTGGTTACCTAGCCGGTAAAACAGAGATAGAACATTACGATTCGGAACTAAAAAGAGAGTATTATGAAGTTAATCATTTCCCTGAAAAGGAAAAAGAAGAAGTAAGAGAGGTATTTGAAGAATATGGTTTGAGCAAAGCCAGCCAGGAATTGATTGTAGAAGAGCTCTCCAAAAACAAACAAAAGTGGGTCGATTTCATGATGCGCTTTGAACTTGGACTTGAAAAACCAAATATCAACAGGGCGAGAAATAGTGCCTTGACGATTGGTACTTCTTACATCATTGGTGGTTTAATTCCCTTAGCGCCCTACTTAATTGCTGATAAAGTACTTGATGGATTGGTTTATTCATCCATCATCACCTTGCTCAGTTTGTTTGTATTTGGGTATTTAAAAAGCAAAGCATTAGGCCAAAACCCTTGGAATGGAGCTTTAAAAATAGCGGCCATCGGTGGCTTTGCCGCCAGTGCTGCCTATTTTGCCGGTAAATTTTTCAACCAATACTTATAAAAAAGGCACTATGAATTTCAATGGCTTCAGCAAACGGAAAGATAATTAACAACTTAGTTTTATTTTAGGAAATGTTTTTCTAAATTTGAAATTTACTAAGATTAAATTGAACTTAGGAACGAATGGACGATATCTTAATTAATACACGATACCCTAATAAATATTAACTTCTATGAAAAAAATTTTATTGGTAGTTAGCTTCGCATTATCCCTGGTTTGTACAATAGCGATTGCTTCTCCAGATAATAACAAAGTAAACGACATCAAAAGGGTAAATAGTTGTGTAGATTCTTTAAAAGTATCTTCTTCTGACATCTTAATTTGTGAAGACAAAGGTGGGATTGGGATAATTACTTTAAAAGTAAAATTTAATTACCAAGATTCTATTGATTTTGAATCTTCAGGTGCTGTAATCAAATGGTCGGTTGGAGGCAATCCAATTGCTGGCATCATCAACCTGGATGCTAAATTTTTAACCGTTACTGTTCCAACGCCAACCACGACAACAACTTTTGAAGCAGAAACAAATCCTCCCAATATAGATGGTTGTAACAATAGCCCTAATGGTACCGTGCAGGTAGTTGTAAAATTAATTCCAACAGACGCCAATGCTGGCTTGAGCCAAACCGGGAATGCTACTTGTGGACTTACTTCTATAAATCTTGCTGCGGTAAAAGTTGCTCAGGGACATGGTACTGGTACCTGGACATTTGACGGCGATGGCGATGGTGGAGTTTTTGCAAATCCTAAATTGTTTAATACAGCATTCACAGGAACGCCCGATAAATTATATACTGTTCGTTGGACAACCTCCAATGCTCCTTGTGCGGCATCAACTGATACAGCTCAGGTTTTACTCCATTCAAATCCAGATGTTGCAGTCGCTGGAGCCGATTCAATCGGCGCTGAAACTTGTGGTAAAACAAGCATTAAATTATTAGCCAATACTCCCGTAAAAGGAACAGGTGCCTGGTCAATTGTTTCTGGTGCTGGAGGAAATTTTGGTAATGTTAACAACGCTGCTACACCTTTTGATGGGGTGGCCGGAACTGCTTATGTGTTGAGATGGACAATTTCAAAAGCACCATGTGCAAGCAACAATGATGACGTTAACATTACATTGAATGAAAATCCAGATGTTGCCAATGCTGGGGCAGATTCAGTTGGCGCTGAAACTTGTGGTAAAACAAGCATTAAATTATTGGCCAATACTCCTGTAAAAGGAATTGGTGCCTGGTCTATTGTTTCTGGAGCTGGTGGAAATATTGGAAATACTAACAACGCTGCTTCCACTTTTGACGGTGTAGCCGGAACGGCTTATGTGTTGAGATGGACAATATCAAAAGCGCCTTGTGCCAATGCTACTGATGACATCAATATTAAATTGAATGAAAATCCTGATGCTGCAAAAGCAGGTGCAGATTCTATAGGCGCTGAAAATTGTGGCAAAACAAGTATCGCTTTAAATGCTAATGCTCCTGTAAAAGGGACAGGTTCCTGGTCGGTAACTTCTGGTACCGGTGGTTCTTTTGGAGATAATCTTAAAGCATCTACTTCATTTACTGGCACTCCTGAAGTGGCTTATACATTGACATGGACAATCAGCAACGCTCCTTGTGCGAGTGCTTCTGACGATGTAAAAGTTACCTTACATACGCAAACTGACTCTGCTAAAGCAGGAGTTGACCAAACTGGAATTGCAACTTGTGGTAAAACTGGCGTTCAAATTTCTGGAAATGTACCTACTATTGGTACCGGAGCATGGACAATCATTGGAAACGGTGGGGTGTTGGTAGATCAAAATGCTGCAACTACTGATTTAAACGGTTTGGCAGATTCTACTTATAAAGCCATTTGGACCATTACCAATGCTCCTTGTAGAACTACAGCTGATACCATGTTGGTTAAATTTAATGCTAATCCAACCAAGGCTTTTGCTGGAAATGACAGTTCTATTTGTGGTGCGACTACTATAACTCTTAATGGGAATTCACCAATAATAGGTTCAGGTGCTTGGGCTTATTTAGGCGGTGATACCACAGGAATTTCTAAAACTTTGTTTTCAGATGATTCTAATCCTAAAAGTACCTTTACTGGTAAAAGCGGAAAGGTCTACAGTTTGGTATGGAACATCGTAAAATCACCTTGCGGAATCTCAACAGATACCGTGAATATTGAATTCAAAGAAAATCCTATTGCTTCAGCAAGCAATCAAAGCCCTTGTATTATTGGGAAAACTGGTGCAGTAACATTAGATGGATCTGCAAGCAATGGAACAGGTGTATGGACCAAAGTTTCTGGCAATGGAATTTTTAATGGAAATAGTTTTGAAGATGCCACGGAAACTACCAACGTTTTAAAATGGAAAGTTACTGGCCAATGTGGTGCTGATTCTGTTACAGTGACCATTAATTTAAAAGAAAAACCGAGTGCGCCAATCATTGGAGGACCTGATTCAGTAGAATTATGTAAAGGAGGAACCGTATTATTGACAGCCACTTCAGTAGATGCGGCCAACAATAATGTTAGTTTTCAATGGTATAACCACAGCGAATTATTGGTTACTGTAAATCCATTGCAAGTAACGGTTGCTGATACGGGTAGGTATTACATCATTGCTAACAACGTAAATGGTTGTTCAAACAGCTCAAACAGCATCAAAGTTAAAAATAGGGAAATAGATTCTCAAAACCTTAATGATACAATTTGCCAAGGAGTAAACTATAAAATTCAACCTTTCTATTTTAAAGGCAATAAATTCCTGTGGTCAAAGGCAGACAGTGTTGGCGTAATTGGAACAGATACTATTTTGACAATCAATATCAAAGAAAAACAAAGGTATGTATTGTCCGTCAATGATTCTATATGTGGACAATTGGCACCGTATAATTTCTTTATCGATGTGTATCCGCAATCTGAAGCAGCCTTGGTAGGATATGATTCTATTTGTTTGGGTAATGCTGTAGAGCTTACAGTTGATATCATTAAAGGATCGGCTCCAAGATATGTTTACCATTGGTATACTGACAGTGTATTTGTAAGAACAGATTCATTGACCAAAGAATGGGTGTTGCCAACAGCAACTACTACGAAATACCAGGTGGCCGTTCAGGATACAAATGGTTGTATTTCTTCTGCTGAAAAAATTGTGAAAGCATTGGATTGGGATTTAAACAACCAGCCAAATATTTTCACTCCTAATGGAGATTCAAAAAATGACGCTTTGGAAATCAACAAGGCTCCTCACACTTCCGTAGCTATAGAAGTGTATAACAGATGGGGTGGACAAATTTTCAAAGCGGATGACTACGATAATAAATGGGATGGTGGAGCAGCCAGTGATGGTATTTATTACTATACCTTGAAGGCTTCCTGCCCTAATAAAACAGTTAAAAAATGGATACAAATAGCGAGGTAGTTTACTCCTCAATAGGATAACCAAAAAAGCGATGTAAGAAAACTTACATCGCTTTTTTGGTTAAAAACAATTCCTTAACAATTAGTCATTGCAGTCTTTATGATAAATTTACGCGTTGTTGGTGAGCTTTTGTAAATGTTTAATGGCTATTCTAAAGGGAAAATGGAGAATATAAGCGTTATTTTTTAAGTAGGACCTGCTGAAAAAGCATTAACATTATCAATAACAGCGATTTATGATTAAGAATAGATTTTAAAGTGCAAACAAATCATGCGGAATCTTTGAATTGTCTTGCGTACGACCTTTTAAAAAATGCGTTATCCCGATATTCTCGGGATTGATCCATGAA
>CALPQG020000024.1 GCA_943325655.2 Bifidobacterium breve
ATCAATGGTACCAACCACATTATGTACGATATTTTGCACATCATATACCACAAAATGTCCTTTTGCTAAAGGGTAAAAATCATACCCTGGATTAATGATTTCTACAGATTTTTTTTGATTACAAGAAATAATAAAAAGCATCCCCAACCAAACTATAATTAAATGTATTTTAAACTTCATCATCAATTGCTTATAGTATTAAATATTATTATTTTATACAATGTAACTCGACTCAATCCAACCTCCTCCAATGACATCATCTCCCTCATAAAACACAGCAGCCTGACCCGGAGTAATGGCACTTACATTGATGTCAAAATCAACTTTCATTTTGTCGCCAATTTGTTGAATTTTGGCTGAAGACCCATCATCGTTGTAACGAATTTTAGTCACACTTTGCATGGTAGTGTCTAATAAATTTTCATACTTTACCATATTCAATTTACTCACCCAGGCACCATTACGTGCTAAATCTTCTAAATTACCCAATACCACACGGTTCTTATCTTTCTGAATTTCAACCACAAAAGCAGGAAAACCTAAAGCAATACCTAAACCTCTGCGTTGACCAATGGTATAAAAAGGATAACCTTCGTGTGTACCAACTACGGTGCCATCCAAAAGTACATACTCTCCTCCCGCTACTTGTTCGGACAAACCCGGAACCCTGCGTTTTAAAAAGCCACGGTAGTCATTGTCAGGAATAAAACAAATTTCATAACTCTCTGATTTGTTCACCAAAGCATGAAAACCCCTATCTGTAGCCATTTGCCTAATTTCGGACTTTCTCAAATGTCCTAAAGGCAACATGGTTCTGCTCAAACTTTCCTGGGAAACGCCCCAAAGTGCATACGATTGGTCTTTATTTTCATCAATACCTTTACTCAACACAAAACGGCTATTTTCTTCACGAACATTGGCATAATGACCAGTCGCAATCCACTCACAATCAAGCTTATCGGCACGTCTTAATAAAGCATCCCATTTGATATGCGTATTGCACAACACACATGGGTTTGGTGTTCTTCCAGCCAAATATTCATCTGTAAAATGATCTATTACCGAATCACCAAATTCTTCTCTTATGTCTAAAATATAGTGAGGGAAACCTAAGTTTACGGCTATTTCACGTGCATCATTAATGGAGTCAAGACTACAACAACCTGTTTCTTTTTTTGAGCCACCCGCACCAGCATAATCCCATGTTTTCATGGTCATCCCTATCACCTCATAGCCTTGTTCATGGAGCATTACAGCAGCAACGGAACTATCAATTCCACCGCTCATTGCTACAAGTACTCTACCATGTTTGCTCATTTTTATTTATATTTTAAAGGAAATCAATAGTAACAAACTCAACCACAAAATTTTGCTAAACAATTGAACGCAAAATTTTCTAATTTATTAACCAAAATTAAACATTATTCGGGATTTATAGGTTATTTTGCGGAATAAGTTGTTGAAACAAATTTTACAAAGCGAATGAAACTTAAAACATTAGTGAAGGTTGGGAATGTGAGTAATTTATCTGATGCAAGGTATTGTGCTGGGATGGGTGTTGACATGATAGGTTTTTGTTTGGATGAAGATGAACCCGCTTACCTGCCGACAGATCAAATAAATGCCATTACAGGTTGGATTTCAGGAGTTAAAATTGTTGGAGAAACGAAAGAGTTTGATATTGCCAAAATAAATCATTTGATTGAAGAGTTAAATTTGGACTATATTCAATTGAACGGTTCATTCAATTTCGATAAATACACCCAAATCAATAAACCCATCATTCAAAAAGTATTGGTGCTCGATTCCTATATTCTTCATTTGTATTTAAACAAAGTTGATTATTTATTATTTGAATCTATAGACCCAAATTTTGACATTAAAAAAGTGAGGGAACAACTTAAAGCATTTTCTACCATTTACCCAATTATTGTTGGAAGTGGAATCACTTCAGAGAATGTCAATTATATCCTAGAAGAATGCAGTATTGAAGGTATTGGTTTAAAAGGAAGTACAGAAGAACGTCCAGGCTCTAAAGATTTCGATGATTTGGCTGAAGTGCTTGAAGTAATTCAGGTAGAGGAGTAAGTTGGTTTTCTTTTAAAATACCCCTGCCCCATTTCTAAAAGCAACAATACTCCTATTTAAGTATAGGTTCCGTCTGAACGGTATTTCTTACCGCTATTTTGGTATAACTAAATACCAAACCAAAAATAAACCCTGCCACAACGCTCATTGAACCAGCAATAGAACTGTCAAAATAAGTGGCTAAATAATATCCTCCTACGCTAGACAACAATCCAAACAAAGCTGACAATGCCAGCATTATTTTTAGTTTGTTGGTCAATAAATAAGCTGTTGCTGCCGGTACTACCAAGAAGGCCACCACCAAAATTGCCCCTACCGATTCGAAAGAAGTTACTGTGGTAAAAGAGACACAACTCATTAATACATAATGCCATAAGGTGGCCGAAATACCGATTATTTTTGCGTAAGAATTATCAAAAGTGGTGATTACAAATTCTTTATACGCCAATACAATTACAGCAATCACTACCATTAGATTGATCATACTGACATAAAAAGCCCTTGGGCCAATTTCAATTCCTGAAGTAAGTGTTAATTGATCAAATGGAATCATGGCCAAATCGCCATACAAAACGCAATCCTGATCAAGGTCTATTTTATCTGCAAATTGACTAATTAAAATTACCCCCAAAGCAAACAAAAAAGTAAATGAAACGCCAATAGACGCATCTTCCTGTAGCTTGAGTTTTTGATGTAGCATTTCTATTAAAAAAGTGGTAATCACCCCAATAATACCTGCACCAATCAACATGGGCAAAGATTCTCTCGTTCCAGTAATCAAAAATGAAATCACAATTCCAGGCAAAACGGCATGCGAAATCGCATCTCCTACCATTGCCATTTTACGCAACAATAAGAAACTCCCCAACAGTCCACAACTGATGGCTACCAATGCACCTGTAAGTATGATCCAAATTTCTGACAATTTCTTGAGTGTTGCGTGTTGAGTGTTGAGTGTTGAATAAATGTCAAGTTTTCACCTTTACTAAACATCCAACACTCACCACTCAAAACTAGTTATACTTCGTATGAATTAAATCTGCTACCAAGGCCGTCCAACCTGTTTGGTGGGAAGCGCCTAAACCTGCTCCTGTATCTCCGTGAAAATATTCATAAAACAGAATATGGTCTTGAAAATGAGGATCATTTTGCAATTTTTCTTTGTCTCCAAATACTGGTCTTCTGCCATCTTTTCCTTTTGTAAATATACTGATCAAACGGTCACTGATGGCATCAGAAACTTCTTTTAAGTTCTTTAGAACGCCAGAACCTGTAGGGTATTCTATTTGAACTTCATCTCCGTAATAGGCATAAAACTTTCTCAATGATTCAATAATGAGGTAGTTTACTGGAAACCAAATAGGCCCTCTCCAATTGGAATTACCGCCAAACATTCCTGAATCGGATTCTCCAGGATTATATTCAACGGTTAATATTTCATTGGCAGTTTCAAATTGATATGGATGTTCTTTATGGAATTTTGACAAAGCCCTGATGCCATAATCGGATAAGAATTCTTTTTCATCCAATAATTTAGATAAAACTCTTTTCAAACGAGAACCTTTAAGAATAGAGAACCTTCTTCTCACCCCAGATTTAGGATTGTTCCAGGTAGAAATAAGCCTGAAATATTGGGGTTTGAAATTAAAGAACCATTCTAACCTTCTATTGAAATGATGTAATTTACTCGTCAACTCTGGTTCAAGTGTTTCAATGGCAAATAGCGGAATCAACCCAACCATCGACCTGATTTTCAGAGGTGTGTATGTACCATTATTGGTATTCAATACATCATAGAAAAAACCATCTTTTTCATCCCAAAGGTTTAAACTGTCTACATCAGCATCAACGTTTGAAATGGCAGAAGCGATATGTAAAAAATGCTCCAGGAATTTAGAAGAGATGTCTTCATAAGCCGAATTTGATTTACTCAATTCCATTGAAATACGAAGCATATTCAAAGAATACATCGCCATCCAACTGGTACCATCTGCTTGCTCTAAAGTTCCTCCTGTTGGCAAAGGCCTGCTCCTGTCAAACACCCCAATATTATCCAAACCTAAGAAACCTCCTTCAAAAATATTATTTCCAGAACTATCTTTACGGTTTACCCACCAGGTAAAGTTTAACATTAACTTTTGAAAAACCCTTTCCAAGAAATTGGTATCACTTACGCCATAATTGTCACGTTCAATTTCGAATACGCGCCAACATGCCCAAGCATGTACAGGAGGATTTACATCTGAAAAATGCCATTCGTAAGCAGGGATTTGCCCATTTGGATGCATGTACCATTCTCTCAATAACAATATGAGCTGACGTTTTGCAAAGTCAGGATCTATCAATGCAATTGGAATACAATGGAAAGCCAAATCCCATGCCGCGTACCAGGGATATTCCCATTTATCAGGCATGGAAATAATTTCCATGTTATTCATGTGCATCCATTCATGGTTTCTGCCTTTAAGACGTGAAACAGGAGGTTTTGAATTCCCATCTCCTTTCAACCATTTTTCAACATCAAAATAATAAAACTGTTTAGTCATCATCAAGCCTGCAAAAGCCTGACGCTGAATACCTTTCAATTCAGTATCTGCAACTTTTTTAGCGATTTCATCATAAAACAAATCAGCTTGAGAAATACGTTGCAGAAAAACATATTCATGCTTGGCTAACTTGATATCGTCAAGTTTGGCCGCAAGTCTTAATTTTATAACCTTTTTTTCACCTGGCTCAAGTGTTAAACTAAAACGAATCGCTGCCTTTGTTCCTTCAAACTTAGGATTGATGGCGCTTTTCTTTTTGTTCACTACAAAATTATTGATACCATCTTTCCAATATCCTTTGGTAGTTTTATGCCCGTAAACCTTTTCATGATTTGTTTCATTGTTACAAAACAACAATCCAGGTTTAGGTTTGCTTTCAAAATACAAATACATTTTTCCATTTTCAGGATGCCATGCCGAAAGTACACCTTCTTTTTCAATGGCAATTTCTGGTTTAGGATAACTAGGATAATATGCCCAGTAATTTCTAAACCAAAGTGTAGGCATTAAATGTATTTTAGCAGCTTCCGGTCCGCGGTTGATAACAGTTATCCTAATATAAATATCATCAGGTTCGTCTTTTGCATATTCTGTAAATACATCAAAATACCTGTTTTCATCAAAAATCCCTGTATCTAAAAGATTGTAGGTAGGTTCAGCTTTTGATCTTTTGTTATTCTCTGCTAATATTTTTGCATAAGGAAACTCATTTTGAGGATACTTGTACAATGATTTCATGTAAGAATGCGTAGGCGTACTGTCCAAATAATAGTACAACTCTTTCACATCTTCTCCATGCGTTCCCTGGTTTCCGGTTAAGCCAAAAAGTCTTTCTTTGATGATAGAATCTTTCTCATTCCACATGGATAATCCAAAACACAAATATTGTTTTCTGTCTGAAATCCCATGAATTCCATCTTCACCCCAACGGTAAGCACGACTTCTGGCATCATCATGAGAAAAATATTCCCAAGCGGAACCATCAGTACTATAATCCTCCCTCACTGTTCCCCACTGACGTTCAGTTACATAAGGCCCCCAGTTTTTCCAATCACCACTTGAACGTTTTGTTACCCTGTCTTTTTCTGGATTATACATACCCTGTTGTGTTTTGATTTAGTTTGAATGAGACTTCAACTAATAATGTGTGTTCAATTTATAATTTTCAAATAAATGAAAATTTAACCATTAAGCAATTCAATTCCTTAAATTCCTTTCTTGATTTCTTTTAATATTTCGTCTCCTCCAGCACTTAAGACTTCTTCAGCAAGCAATTTGCCTAAATTAGCTGCTTCAGCTAAAGCACCTGAAATTGTTTTTCTAACAATTTTACTCCCATCCAGACTAACAATGCCACCTTCAATGGTAAGTTTGTTTTCTGAAATAGAAGCCATTGCAAATGAAGGAATACTACAACCTCCTTCTAAGCGATTTAAATACGCCCTTTCAGCTTGCAAAGCAGTAAATGTTAAGGAATGATTGGTAGCTTTAATGATAATTTCTCTTAAATCTGAATTCAGGTTTACAGAGGCTTCTATCGCTACAGTACCTTGCCCAACAGGAGGAGTAAATTGGTACAAATCAAGATGTTGAATAATATATTGATCCAGTTCCATTCTGTGCACACCAGCATAAGCCAATAACAAAGCATCACAATAGCCTTGTTCAAGCTTGCGCATACGGGTTTGCAAATTGCCACGCATGTCTGTGGTTTTTACTTGGGGATAATAATGTTTTAGCAAAGCATTTCTTCTTGTGGAAGAAGTACCAATGACAAAAGTAGCAATTTCATCAAGGTGCAAATCTGGCTTCAAACTCACCAATACATCGTTAGATTTTTCTCTATTGGTGAATGAAATAATTTCCAAATCATGAGGTAAAGAAGAAGGTAAATCTTTGGCTGAATGCACGGCAATGTCAATAGTGCCATCTCTTAATGCTTGTTCCAACTCTTCGGTAAATACACCTTTACTCCCTATTTTAGCAAGGGTGACATCCAATATCATATCACCTTTGGTTTCAATTGTAATTATTTGTGCTGCTAATCCATGTTGAATCAATAAATCTTGAATATGATATGCTTGCCATAAAGCTAATTTACTTGACCTTGTTCCTATTTTAATCATTTTCTAGTTTAGCGTTTTTAGTTCAGCGTTCAGAGTAGAATCAGGTATTTAACATACAACCTGATTTAATTTTGACACAATAGTTTTAACTCAATACTTTTACATTTTTTTAAAATTTACAGTTTCCTTTTATTACTAAAGACTCAACATTCAACACTCACCACTATTTTATCACCCTGGCAATTTGAATCGAAGTATCCACAAAAACCAATTTATCATTGGCATTGCGCTCTATGTGGTAATAAGCTTCGTTGAGCAAATTCATAATGGGTTCAATATTCTTATCGTTCACTACTTTTGCAAAGTTTTTCACAAAAGCCAGGCTCTCTTCTGGAAGTTTCACCATTCCAGGATGGCCATAATTCATCACCAAAGCATCACGTAATACCGTGAGGGCGAAGTATAACAACGCTTTTTGACCTTCACGTTTTAATTCATGAAATTCATCAGCCATCAAAACCATTTCAGTATAGTTTCGGGAAAAGCAATGCCTCATCCACAATTGAAAAATGGGTAAATTGTCATTTTTAACCTCATTCAAAATGGTAAAAGCAGCTTGAAGATTTCCATCGGCAAGGTGTGCTATTTGAGCCGCATTTTTGGGTAATACTTCTAATCTTTCTACCAAGTATTTTTCTATTTCATCGGCAGCAAAGCTTCTTATATTGATGAGTTGTGTTCTAGAAATAATCGTTGTCATGATTTTCTCCGCATCATTGACCACTAAAATAAATACCGTTTTAGGAGAAGGCTCTTCTAAAATTTTCAACATGGCATTAGCTGGCGCTGCGGCCATCATTTGTGGCTGCCACATAATCACCACTTTGTAAGTTCCTTCAAAAGCTTTGAGCGACAAGTCTTTGATCATCTCTCTAACTTCATCTACTGCAATAGACATTTGCTTGTTGTCTACGCCAGCAAAAGTCGACCAATCTTGCACTCCAGCATAAGGCATTTCCTGAACAAATCCCCTCCAATTGGTCATCAACTCCGCTCTTGCACTTCCTTTCTCTTCAATTTTTCCAGCAACGGGAAACAAAAAATGTAAATCAGGATGAACCAGTTTACCCATTTTACTACAAGAACCACATTTTCCACATGAATCGGTTTCGCCTTTGTCCTCACAATTAAGGTAGGTAGCATAAGCCAAAGCCATCGCTAAATTAGCACTTCCATCACGGCCCAAAAATAGTTGTGCATGGGCTACATGGTTATTTCTTACCGAATTGATAAGCGTTTGTTTGGTATCTTCAAGTCCGACTATTTCTGAAAAAAGCATCTTTTTGTTTTAGTTCACCGGTTTTTAACTAGGGTCTTAAATATTCCCTAGCGAATTTCATTGTTGTAAATATGATGAAGGATATTCCTTTCGGTTTCATTGTAAGTTTTACCTTTGGATTTCATCCAATTGGCCGCCATTTCATCAAGCTTATGGATATCAAATATTTCTCCTTTATCGCCCCATGAAAAAGAAGGAACAAATTTGGGAGGAAATCCTGTCCCAAATATATTCGCGGCAATACCAACAACAGTTCCGGTATTCACCATGGTATTGATTCCTGTTTTGGAATGATCTCCCATAAACAAACCACAGTTGGTTCTACCGCAATTTTCATAGGTTTTGGAAACATAATCCCAAACCCTTACGGTAGAGAAATTATTTTTCAGGTTTGAATTGTTGGTATCTGCACCCAGGTTACACCACTCTCCAATCACAGCATTTCCCAGATAACCTTCATGTCCTTTATTGCTATTGGCAAAAATCACCGCATTGTTGACTTCTCCGCCGACAACCGAATGAGGACCTACAGTAGTATTTCCACGAATTTTTGCCCCCATGTTGACACGTGAATTTTCACACAATGCGAAAGGACCTTCAATTACAGCTCCGGGTTTTATTTCTGCATTTTTGCCAATATACACAGGTCCTGTTTCCGTATTGATTACAGCAGCTTTCATCACCGCTCCTTCTTCTACAAAAAGCTCGTTGCCATATATTGCAGTATAAATATCGCTGGTACCATAAGACCTTCTTCCTGCAGTTATCAACTCAAAATCAGCCCTGATTTGCTCTCCGTTATTACTAAAAATATCCCAAAGGTGGTTGATAAGGGTAACAGGGTAAGGAAATTCAGAAACAATATTGGGTGTAAAGTGTGCACCACGATAAGCCAATAAAACGCCATTTTTGACCAAAGCATTATTGGTCGACAATGTAAATATGGCATTTACCAATTGATTATCAGGTAACAATGCCCCGTTTATCCAAAAATTGTCTTTTGAAATTTTGGTAGGGAATTTTTCGGATAAATAAGCTTCCGTTTGCCATGAAACACTACTAGCCGAAAGTCTTTTTTGCCACTTTTCTCCGATTGTTAAAATACCAACCCTAAATTCAGCAACAGGTCTTGTATATGCCAGAGGCAACAATTTTTTACGGTGGGAAGGACTATCGAAAAGTATAATGTTCATGGGCTAAAAATAAAAAAGTCTCTTTGATAAAACTATCAAAGAGACTCTTAATTTATAAATTTTACAAAATTACTTTGTAATTTCTTTTTTTGCGGCGAAACGTTTGTTGAATTTATCAACACGTCCTGCTGTATCCAAGAATACTTTTTTACCAGTATAAAATGGATGAGATGCAGAAGTAACCTCAAGTTTGATTACAGGATAAGTATTACCATCTTCCCAAACCGTAGTTTCTTCAGATTTCATGGTTGATTTTGTAAGGAATTTGAAATCTACTGATGAATCTTGAAATACAACGTAGTGGTAATCTGGATGAATATCTGGTTTCATTGTAACTATTGTTAAATTATTGTTATCGCTTTATATAATCGGAACGCAAAACTAAACATTTATTTAATATAACCAAAGTGCTTTACCATAAATTAATTGAAATTCCCTCATTTAAATGAAAAAAAACAGGTATAATCTCCAAAATATACCCAACTTCAAACAAAGTATTCTTATATAAAGGAATGTTTTATATTTAGAAACGATTATTATTGTAAAACATTAAGTACGAGCCTTTCGTTAATGCTCAAATTAGTGGCAAAAATTCTCTATTCTGGGGATTTACATTCCAATTGACTTAAAAAATGAAATTCACCCCTATCCTTATATCCCTTTTTCTATGGAGTACTTTCCTTGTAAATGCTCAATCTGAAAACAAAATCAAAAAAAAATCTACTACCTCAATTTCAAGTTGTGATAGTACAGCCTCCATTTATCAAAACAAACTCACCTATTTTAATATTAACAAAACGGATAGCATGCAGCACATCTTAAACAAATGGGAACAGGGTTGCGGGAAAGTTGAACCTATTTTGCGGTTAGAAGTTTTAATGGCCATCCATAACTCTACTTTTGTTGACAGTAACCATCAAATGTACATCGACAATTATGTCAATAAATACATTGATAGAATTACGGCGACCAACGAACCCAAGTACCATTTAATTTATGAAAGCCAAAAAGATTATTATGATTTCATTCCTCTTAGAGGCGAATTTGATAACTGGACAAAACAGATTGCCATCGATTTACTCCCAAAACAAATAAACAATTCTTCAGAATATTTGTTGTGTCTGCTCCTTTCTGACAATATCAAATCGTTTAATGATGCCATCAATACGGATAGTTTGAGCAACAGTAAAATCAAAAACAATTTTAAAATAATTGATGAGGACAATGCGTCTATAATCAATTTGAATTTAATTTCTGGTGTTTGGATTCCTTTGGGAATGATGTCCAATACATTTTATCCAAGCCCTCAAATAGGGATAAAAATCAACCTTCCCATTTTCAAAACATTATCATTTGGTATAGGAATCCATTTGCAATTTTTAAACAATGTAAAAGCACTTGAAGTCAAATCCAATGACAATGTATTACAAGCAAAAGGAAGTACTGGATTAAATTTCAGCGCGTATCTCTCCAAAGAATATAAGTTGGGTAAATCCTTATTAATAGATGGAATTGGTGGAGTGGGTATTGGTCGTATCCACACTACTTTAGCAATTCCTCCCGACCCTACTTTAATCAATCAAAAAATTGAAGATCAATATTATAGCATACAAACCATTGACTGCTCATTTGGAGTAAATATCAAGAAGAAAATTTTCAAGAAAAGTACCATTGGTCTCAACCTAAGCTATAACTACACCCCATTTTACCTCGATTCAACCTTGGCTACAAGCATTGGATACAATTCCACCAGTATTGGTTTACTTTATACATTTTAAGGCTTTATTGAGAGGTACAATTTGTATGAAGACAATATGGTTGTTTCTCTCCGCCCTAGCTGATGAGGACACGAACCAAGGTAAGAAAATTCACCGTTTACTGTGAAAGCAAAAAGCCACTGAAATTAAATTTCAGTGGCTTTTTTTATACATTTACTATTTAAGATTATCCTAAATATACTTTCAATGCCTTACTTCTAGAAGTATGTCTTAAACGACGGATCGCTTTTTCTTTGATCTGACGAACACGTTCACGCGTTAAGCTAAATTTCTCTCCAATTTCTTCAAGAGTCATGGAATGTTCACCATTTAAACCGAAGTATAAAGTGATTACATCCGCTTCACGTTGTGTTAAGGTAGACAATGCTCTTTGAACTTCTCTTCTTAATGAGTCATTGATCAAACCTGAATCTGGTTTGTCTTCACTGTCATTTTCAAGAACATCCAACAAACTATTTTCTTCTCCTTGCACGAAAGGTGCATCCATAGATACGTGACGACCAGAGATTTTCAAGGTATCTACCACTTCAGAAGTTGACACCTCTAATACCTCGGCAAGTTCATCTGGAGATGGTTCACGTTCAAATTTTTGTTCTAATTCAGAAAAGGTTTTAGAAATTTTATTCAACGAACCTACCCTATTCAATGGCAACCTTACAATTCTAGACTGTTCGGCCAAAGCTTGCAAAATCGATTGACGAATCCACCAAACGGCATAAGAAATAAACTTAAACCCACGTGTTTCATCAAAACGTTGTGCTGCTTTAATTAAACCCAAATTCCCCTCATTGATCAAATCTCCCAAAGATAGACCTTGGTTTTGATATTGTTTCGCTACAGAAACCACGAATCGCAAGTTGGCTTTGGTGAGTTTTTCAAGGGCCAATTGATCGCCCTCTCTAATCCTTTTGGCTAAATCTACTTCCTCATCAGGAGTTAATAAATCTACCTTGCCTATTTCCTGCAGATACTTGTCAAGAGATTGACTCTCTCTATTGGTGATCTGTTTGCTAATTTTTAGCTGTCTCATTTATTTACCAACAGGTTTAAAATGATGAATTATTTTTCTGCTGTCTCAGGTTTTGGTAACAATACCTTTCTAGACAATCTGAATTTTCCGGTTTTCTTATCTACTTCAACAAGTTGAACTTTAACCATTTCTCCAATTTCAAGTACACCATCCATCGTATCCAAACGCTCCCATTTAATTTCAGAGATATGAAGTAGTCCATCTTTTCCTGGCAAGAATTCAACAAATGCCCCAAAAGGCTGAATTGCTTTTACTTTACCTTCATATACTTCACCAATCTCAGGAACCATTACAATGTCTTTGATACGTTGTACCGCAATATCCATTGACTCTTTGGTAGTTGCAAAAATACTTACAACACCCATATTATTTACTTCTTCAATTACTACAGTAGCGCCAGAAGTTTTTTGAATGTCTTGTATAATTTTACCACCTGGCCCGATAACCGCACCAATCATTTCTCTTTCAATTTTAATAACTACTGAACGAGGAGCGTGAGGTTTAAGGTCAGCGTTAGGTGTAGAAATAGTTTTAGCCATTTCAGCCAAAATATGTAACCTACCATTTTTAGCTTGTTCTAAAGCTTCAGACAATACTTGGTGAGACAAGCCGTCAACTTTGATGTCCATCTGACAAGCAGTGATACCAGCCGTAGTACCGGTTACTTTAAAGTCCATATCACCAAGATGATCTTCATCACCTAAAATATCAGACAATACTGCATATTTACCAGTTTTAGCATCAGAAATTAATCCCATGGCAATACCAGAAACAGGCGCTTTAATCGCGATACCTGCATCCATAAGTGCCAATGTTCCAGCACAAACTGTTGCCATAGAAGAAGAACCGTTTGATTCTAAAATATCTGAAACAATTCTAATGGTATATGGGTTGTTTTCGGCAGCAGGTAAAACTTTTTTCAAAGCTCTCATCGCTAAATTACCATGTCCAACTTCTCTACGACCAACGCCTCTGTTAGGCTTAGCTTCTCCAGTTGAAAAACCAGGGAAGTTATAGTGAAGCATGAATTTGTTATATCCTTCAAAAGTTGCACTGTCAATCATTTGTTCGTCAAGTTTAGTACCTAACGTAACAGTTGTCAATGATTGTGTTTCAC